>JAJZZT010000058.1 GCA_021797415.1 Bacillota bacterium | reverse complement strand
CTATGCGAGGTTGTTCAAAAAGTGGGCAGAACTCCCCGGCGCATTGCCGCGTCATCGCCAGAAATGCTCCCTCACGTACCCGAAAACGTACGCTCGGTCCGCATTTCTGGCTGCTTCCTTGCACTGCGCGCGTCTTACCCACCCACTTTTTGAACTGGCCCTATACGGTTTCCTCTGAAAAAGTCTTCAGTTTCTTCCTTTGCACCATGATCTCGACCATGGCACACAGAATGTGATAGTCAGATTCGTCAAGCCGACTCACTCGGTGAGCCATTGCGATATAGGGCTGCGATTCCTCCCGCATGACAAAACTCTGCAGATATCCAGGAAGATCGGCCGGCCCACCGTAGCTCGTGTCATCCGGCAGACTTGTCACATCGGCGCCGTCACAAAAATACCCGATAGGCACTCCGAGCGCTTCTGCGATGCGAATCGCATACTCCAGGGACGGATGCCGTTCTCCCCGCTCCACCGAACTGATGTGGGGAGTCGAAATGCCCGTGCGATAACCGAGTTCTTGCTGGGTCAAACCACGTCTGTGACGCAGCAGACGAATCTTGCGGCCAAGGTATTGATCCACTTCCATCACTCCATGTCATATGTATGATTAATCTTAACGAAATCTATCATACTACACAAATGTATAAGTTGTAAAGAGGCAAATCCATAAATTTATCTAATTCAAGTCATTTATTCTAATTGTTATAAAAATGTCGGATAGAGAATTCCCATACGACAACATCCCCATCGATCAACAGGAGAAATTTCCAATCATATCATCTATATTTTTATCAGTATACTCAACTCGACATCAATAGCCGGTGTACACGCAAAGTGCCGTGAACCCTTGTTCCGTCTGGGCTCACGGCACTTGGTTTTCATCCACTGCGCTGCTTCCTGTCGGCTTCTCGCCGGAGTGACGCTCCCTATCCCCTGAAGGGGATGCTTCTGACGGATTCCTCACGCCTGTCCCTTCCTCTTGCGAGGTCCGGCAATCCCGGGGCGGGTCCGGCGTTCGGCTCCGTGCAGCTACACCGTCCCGAGACGGTGGCCCGCGTCCGGGCATCTACTACTGCCCACGGCGGGATCTTCATGGGACGCCTGCCACGGATTCGTGTGGCCGGGTCGTAGATACGTGGTTGAGCGTCGCTCAGGGAACTGGGCCTTTTCGCCAAAGGAGATCTCGTGTATGTTGACCGAACCCACCAGGTCGCGATGACCGACAAAGCCGCACGCTTTGCACCGCCACACACGGCCCTTGGGTTTATGTCTGTGGCCGCACGACGGACACCGGCTGGAGGTTCCCCGCTCCGTTCCGGCGAAGCACGTCATGCCCGCCAATGAACTCTTGTGGCTCAGGTAGTCGATGTCCTTGCCGTATTCCCACTGCGACATCCACTGGTTTTGCTTGCGTCCTCGCCGCTGGGCCGCAGCCAGGCGCTTGATCCGCTTTGAACCTCTTTTGCAGCGCGCTTTGAGTTTCTGGATCTTCCCCATCACCCTGTTGTGACGGCGCTTCTCCGACCGGATGCCCCGCCCGGAGACGATCAGCGCGCGCACGTCGTCGGTCGTCACCGCCGCCTGGTGAATCTGACCCAGATCGGCAGTAGCCCTGTGTCCCTCTTGGCGCGCGGACTCTTCCGGGGTATGGACGACGTGCAATTCATATCCGATACCGTTCCACACGATCTTGACCGCGCCGCCCTCGTCCGGGAATCCCTCCGGGCGGAACAGAACCACCGACTTGCGACCCCGGCCCACAGGCAGGATGATCCGCTTTTCGGAGACCGCCACCGCCTGCGCGGGCCACAGCAGCGGATAGAAGCGCTTCTCCTTGTACGGATAGCGGATCTCCGGGTTCGCGGGCTGGCGCGCTCTTTGGTGGAGTCCACCGCTCCCCAAAACGCATGCACCACCATCTGCACCGATTGAGAATGCAACGCAAACTGGCCCTTCGTTGCTTTCTGAAGGGTATCCCGGTTCGGCCAACAGGTCTTGGAGGCGCGTGCGGCCTGGTGAAGGTCTTTGCAGAAATTCCACCACCTTCGCGGCCTCCTGCTGGCCTTCTCTCAGGATATTTTGCATGCTGTGCGGCAGATGGTTCAGGGAATAGATTCGGATGGAATCCATATGACAGAATGTACCATATGGGTAGCCTACAAGTCGGAAAAACGCGCTGGACACACTACCATATCGCTTATCACTAGGTGTGGATTCCGAAGTATCGCCGCAAGCTTCTGGTGGACGATGTCCAGGCAGAGGCCAGGCGTCTGATCGAGGAGTGCTGCGATCGCCACGGACGGACCTTATTGGAGATGGAACCCGACATCGACCACATCCATGTTTTCATCCCCCTGAAGGGGGTGGGAATTCCCGCTCCCATTTTAAGAGGTTGTTCAAAAAGTGGGCAGAACTCCCCGGCGCATTGCCGCGTCATCGCCAGAAATGCTCCCTCACGTACCCAAAACGTACGCTCGGTCCGCATTTCTGGCTGCTTTCTTGCACTGCGTGGGTCTTACCTGCCCACTTTTTGAACAGGCACTTTAAGTTGCAGTTACATATAGTTTTTGTTAGCCAATCGCTTCCCTGCGTCTCTTGCGCTCCGTGAAGACGACCAAATGGTCGTACCCCGCCTCACGCGCATAGGAAACGGCTTGGTCGTAGTCGGCGCCGACATCCTCCGGCCTGTGCGCGTCCGAATTGATCACCACCGGCACATCGCGCTTGCGGCACGCCTTCAGAAACGCAGGGGCAGGATACATCTTGCCGACGGGTTTGCGCAGGCCCGCCG
>JAJZZT010000342.1 GCA_021797415.1 Bacillota bacterium | reverse complement strand
CGATCTGGCCTGGCCGGAGAATCGGGCAGCGGCAAATCGACGCTGGTGCTGGCGGCCACGCGGATGCTGCGTCCGCCGGCCGTGCAGGTGACCGGCGAAGTCCGGGTGATGGGGCGGGACATGTTCGCCCTGTCGAAGCGGGAACTGCGCAAAGCGCGCTGGCAGACCTTCTCGTTCGTGACGCAAAGCGCGATGAACGCGCTCAACCCGGTCATGCGCATCCGCGCGCAGATGCACGACGCGATGCGGGCGCATGATCCGCACTACAGCCGGGAGAAGGCGGACAGGCGCTGCGCGGAGGTGCTGCGCATCGTCGAGGTGCCCGTGGCCAAGCTGGACAGCTACCCGCATCAGTTGTCCGGCGGACAGAAGCAGCGGGTGGTCATTGCGCTGGCCCTGCTGCTGCAGCCGGAGTTGATCATCATGGACGAGCCGACGACGGCGCTCGACGTGGTGGCGCAGCGCGAGATCATCGCGCTGATCCGGAGGCTGCAGCGGGAACTGGGATTCGCCGTGCTGCTGATCACGCACGATCTGTCGCTGCTGCTGGAAGTGGCGGACGAGGTCATCGTGATGTACGGCGGGCGGGTGATGGAGAGCGGGCCGTCGAGCGATCTGCTGGCGCATGCGTGGCACCCGTACTCGCGGGCGCTGATCCAGTCGTTTCCGCCGCTGCACGGCCCGATGAAGCGGCAAAGCGGCATTCCGGGGACGCCGCCGGACATGCTCAACCCTCCGGCGGGCTGTCCGTTTGCAGAGCGTTGCGCCGTGGTGATGGATGTCTGCCGGCATGAGATGCCGGCGCTGCTTGCGCGCGGCGCGCGGCGGGTGGCGTGTCACCAGGCGGAGCAGGAGCGGGCGGAGGAGGTGCGGGTATGAGTGGGCATAGTGGGCAAGTCCAGGCGCAGGAGACGGCGGAGGATCCGGGGGTGTTGGAGAAGGACCGGAAGGGGGCGCCGCTGGAACTCGAAGGGGTGCACAAGCGTTTTGTGCAGGGCCAGCGGGTGGCGCACATCCTGCGCGGGGCGACGCTGACGGTGGGCGCCAGCGAAATCGTGGCTTTGGTGGGCGAGTCGGGGTCGGGGAAATCGACCCTGGCGCGGACCGTCATGCGGCTGTACACGCCGGAGGAAGGCGCCATGCGTTTTGCCGGGCAGGATGTGACGCGCGTTGCGGGACGGGCGCTGCGGGCCTACCGGGAACGGGTGCAGATGGTGTTCCAGGATCCGTTTGCGTCGCTCAATCCGACGCACCCGGTGGGTACGATCCTGCGGCGCAGTCTGCCGCGCAGCCGGCGGGGTCTTTCTTCCCGGGAGCGGGATGCGCTGTTTCGCGAGGTGTTGTCCCAGGTGGGGCTGACGCCGCCGGACAATTTTTTGCAGCAGTACCCGCATGAACTCTCCGGGGGGCAGCGCCAGCGCGTGGCGTTGGCGCGTTCGCTGGCGGGACGGCCGGACTTGGTGCTGGCCGACGAGCCGGTGTCGATGCTGGACGTGTCGCTGCGCCTTGGCGTGTTGAACCTGATGCTGTCGCTGAACGAAACGTATGGCATCGGGTATCTGTACATCACGCACGATCTGGCCAGCGCGCGCTATGTGGCGTCGCGCATCGCGGTCATGTACGCGGGGGAGATTGTCGAGGAAGGGCCGGCGGAGCGGGTGGTGGAGGAGGCCCGGCACCCGTACACGCAATTGCTGATCCAGGCGGCGCCGGATCCGGAGCGGCGGGGAAGCGAGCTGGACGAGGCGGTGTTTACCGGCGAGCCGCCGAATCTGGCACAGGAGATCCGGGGGTGTCCCTTCCAGTTCCGCTGCCAGGCGGTGCATGACCGCTGCCGGGAAGAGACGCCAGCGCCAGTGGACGCAGGCGGGGGACAGCGGGTCAAGTGCCACCTGTACACGTCGTAAAACTGGCGCTTGACTGCCGCATCAGCAGGGGTATCGCACCAAAGGGCCGCGGCGAATGTCATCAAAGACATCCTTGTTCCCGCTTGACAAATATTCATAGAGCGGGCGCAGAAATTCCAAGCTCATGGCGAGTCCCGCCGTTTTGTTTCGTGTGCGCCAGACGATCTCATGTTCGGAAAATAGTTCTTTCAAACGACCTGCCATGGACGGATTTCTTGGCTGTTGCATCACGCCCGCCAGGATGATGTCGCAGGCAAGAGTCAAGAGCGCGCCCGTCAAGGCGTATTCCCGCTTGATGATCGCACCGTCAGGCGCTTCGAGCAAAACATCTTTCATCTCGGCGAGAAGATCACGGATGCAGTCCTTCACACTCGCTATTTGGTCAAGGTCAAAATGGTATTCCGAGTTCTCCCAGCGCCAGGGCCTCCACAGGATGTCGACCAAGGGGGCAAAATAGGTTGATTCAGGATTCGCAATGCCGCCGGCCAGGGAATGAAGACACCCGAACTCCTGGACAAGCCGTCCCATTTTCCCGCTGCCGTCGCCAAAAACGTGCAGGCTCAAGCCGCGTTCAAACTGATTTGCTTTCCCGACTGCGGCATTCCAGGATTGTTCGGCGGCCATCGCGAAACCAGAATAGCTGACAGACAGTGGTTGCCAGTGTCCCCAATCGCCCCAGTCTGTGGTGAGCAATCCGGCGGCGCCGTATGCGAATCCTGTAAGGGCGGCATTTCTTATGTTCTGTTCGGCTTGGTGCGATCGTCCCGTGAGGGACAGCCATGTTCCGGTGCTCGGGCAGAGGATGAATGACCGCCCTGCGTCAATGAGCGGCCGGATTCGTTTTGCGAAGGGATAATCGGCGGTGTATCCCCATTCCAGCGCAACGGCGT
>JAJZZT010000552.1 GCA_021797415.1 Bacillota bacterium | reverse complement strand
GCAAGGTTTGCTGGGCCGGTGCCATGCCCTGTGCCCGGCGAGTTCCGCGCCACGGACAGGTTCGCTGGGTCGCCCGTATCCCTTTGCTCGTCGCGAGTTTAGCGATAGCGGTGTCCGAGCAGGAGCAAAGGGATACGAGCGGCTAGCACCTGCCCCTCATTTTCAAGACAGACGGTGGTGCTAAGAAGAGAGTCGCCGGCCGTTTGAGCGGGAGGTTGTGCGGGCGGCCGCAGTACGGGCGAAAGGGGGAATGGGTATCGCTGCTGATGTTTTCCGGGTATGGGTGGATGCGGACGCCTGTCCACGGACTGTACTCGGAATCATTCGCCGCATGTGCAAAAAACGCGGTTTTCCCGTGACCACTGTCAGCACATGGCGGCACGAGTTGGACGGGGAGCACCACATGACGGTTGACGCGGCGCCGCAGGCCACCGATCTGGCGATTCTTGCCCGCATGCGTCCGGGCGATGCGGTCATCACGCAGGACTATGGGTTGGCCGCGCTTGTGCTTGCGCAGGGAGGGCGCGCGCTTTCGACCGGAGGTCAGCGTTTCACGGGAGACAATATCGACGGGATGCTTGCGGCGCGCGCGCATGCCGCGAAGCTGCGCGCGTCTTCCCGCAAACGGGGTGACGATCGGCTGTCGCGGCGTTTTCCGCGGGGACCCGCGCCGCGTTCGCGCGCAGATGACGAGCGTTTCGCGCGGGAGTTCGAAAAACTGCTTGACGAATGCCCCCTTTTTGAGCCACCTCGAACAGAACATGCCTTGAGGACATTATCCCATGTTCCCCGGTAGGTCGGATTCTGTGCACTGCCGGCGCCGCGGGTAATATCATATGATATCGCGAAAGAAGGAGGCGGGGAATTGGCCATCCTTGGTTTGCTGTGGATCCTGCTTTGGTTTTTGCTTTGGCTGCTGCCGATGGTGATCAGCGCGAACCTGGCGGGCCGGCAGGGCCGGAATGTTGCGCTGTGGGTGATCCTGTCGTTTTTCTTTGGCTGGATTCCCACTATCATTCTTTTGGCCATGTCCGGCGTATAGCGTGGCAGTCCACCCGGTTGCGGCGCGCAAGTGCGGGGAGCCGCCGGAATTTGCCGACGATAGCCTTCAGGAGAGCAGGGGGGAGCCTGCTGCAACCCTGCTTGTCACTCCCCGCACACAGCGTTGTGCGCCCGGAACGGATGCCGTCATTCGCGCGTTTCGGGGGCCTTTTCTTTTGGCTGTGGGACGGGTTCGCTGAACTCGCCATTGCCCACCGCGTAAGCGATGTATTTGACTTTGCATTTTTTGCAATAAAACGTCTCATATTGGGACGTAAAGCCAGTCTGCTCCAAATGCACACCAATTCCGCAATGCGGACACAGCATTGTCTGGCCTCCTTTTGTCGGTCTGTGGACAACAGTTACTGTGTTGCACAGCCACAGTATAGCGTAACGGGCTTTTTGTGTCATTATATTTATCGTCGAATGGAAGACTATATTCCGGTATAACTATTCCGGTATAAACACCCCCATCTCCTCGCGCAGCATGCGGCCGATCGCGCGATCGGCCGTGAGGTGCGGGGGCAGGCGAACTCGGTCGCCCGTCACGAGGCGTTCATGCGTCCGAGTTGCTCCTCTGCGAGCCCTCTGGCGAGTTCTTCGGTGAATTCCGGATCGGGGATCGCATAATCCTCCGGGACTCCGGCTTGTATGATGTTCCAGACAGCCGGGTCGGGAATCACGTCGGGAGTGTCCACCTGGCCGGTGAACAGGGAGTCGTAGATGTCGGCTGTGGCTGTCCCTTCGTTTTCCGGCGCGATGGCGACAGGGGGGGGCGCGGGGTGTTCCGTTTCGCGGTCCGGCTCTGGTACGGCCTGCACAAGTGGAGAGGGGACGGATGGGTTTTCGCGGCGCGGGAGTGCGTTCGGGGCGAGTGGGGTGACTGTGGCGGCGCGGTCGCGCAATGCCTTGATCTCTTCCCGCAGTTCCCGGTTGGCGGCTTCCAATGATTTGCTGAGCGCTAGCAATCGGTTGACGTCGGATCCGCGAAGCTGCCTTTGCAGAAACTGCAACGTGGCTTTGAGTTCCCGGTTCTGTCTGCGCAGCGTATTGTTTTCCTGGACAAGAGCCGTCATGGCCGCACGCTGTCCCGACGGGGCGCGAAACTCCGCCCTGGGAAGCGTAGTGATCCCGGCGATCCTGTCCGGCTTCGCCGTGATCCTGTCCGGCTTCGCCGCGATTTTGCGCGGCGCGCCGTTCGCCTTTTTTCCGTGCAATGCGACCGCCGTGCGCGCCGCGTGGGTTTTGTGTGGTGTGCGCGGTCTGCGGTCTTGCGCGTCGGGGGTGGAGAGTCTGAATATTGTTTCACGCCTGCGCGTCTTCCTGGGTTTTGCCGCCTTTCCTATCGTTTGTGAAGGCGTCGTTCCCCGTTTGTTTTCTGAAATGACTCTCAGGTTGTGTCTTGCGAGACTGTGCCGCACGGTGTCACCCTCCCTGGATCATTTGTACGGTGAATTATTTGTACAGTTCGATCGAATGCCGCCGGTAGAGCGCCAGCGTCCGGGCCATCATCGTCTGCAGGGACCATTGCGTCATGGCCCATTGACGCGCGTTTCTTCCCAATACCTGGCGGTGGTTCTCGTCTTCAAGCAGTTGCAGCATATTTTCGTACATGGCTCTTGCGTCCTCCGCCGGTGAAACGAGGCCCGTCTTCCCATGCTTGACCATCTCCGGGATGCCGCCCGCATCCGAGACAATGGCCGGTTTGCCGACAACCTGCGCTTCCATGATGGCAAACGGCTGATTGTCCTGCACGCTCGC
>JAJZZT010000140.1 GCA_021797415.1 Bacillota bacterium | reverse complement strand
GGAGTCGGGGCGGCGAACTGGGTCGGAGTGAGCAATTTTGTTCATGCGTTTCAGAGCCAGACCTTCCAGTCTTCCGCTGTTCATATTCTGATTTGGGCAATTATCGGCATTCCACTCGGTTTGATTCCTTCGTTTGTTATGTCGGAAGCAATTTTTCGCTTGAAAAGTGAACGATTTCAGTACATCTACCGAACTCTGTTCATTTTACCAGTTATTCTTCCCGGAGTTGTAGGGATTCTCATTTGGTTTTTTTTCTTCGAGCCGGGGGGCGTAATTGACTCCCTTCTGTCTTCCATCGGCTTCACCTCTCTGGCCAATCAGCCTTGGCTGGCAGACCCTCATACCGCTCTTTGGGCATTGATTTTGATGGGATTTCCGTGGATTGGAGCCTTCAACCTGCTGATTTATTACGCAGGATTGCAGGGTATATCGACGGAAATCTTTGATGCCGCAGCCGTCGATGGATGTTCGTGGTGGAATCGAGTGATCAGGATCGACATTCCGCTCTTGATGTCGCAGACAAAACTCCTGATTGTATTGTCGGTAATCGGTGTGGCGCAAGTGTTGATCCAACCCCTTCTGATGACAGGAGGGGGTCCGGGAACCAGCACGATGACGCCGGTGCTCTACATGTATCAGGCTGCGATCGACCAAGACCAATACGGTTACAGCATGGGTGTTGCCTTTATTCTGTTTGTGGTTCTTCTTGTTCTCACGGTACTGAACATGAAATTTTTCCGTACGGACTCCGATTCTTAAAGAGCCTGTCCGCTTTTTGGACAACCTCTTAAAAGTGCGGCATAGAGCGGTGTATTGGAGAAGGAGGTAGAGAGCAGCCATGACGAGACGTCGCCCCATGTTTGGAACCCATATATTCTTAATGGTATTTGTCGCTTTCACTCTGTATCCGATGTTCTTTATGGTCGTGAACGCCATGCGGTCCGGACTGGGAACCTCGACTTCGCCCTTCGGGCTACCCAGTCATCTGCGCCTCATTAACTTTGTGTACGCATGGGATGGCATCGCCTCGGCATTCGCTCTCACAGGATGGATTGAACTTGCCAGTGTGATCGGAACGCTGGTTTGCGCGCTGCTCGCGGCGTATGCATTTGCTAAGATGCGTTTCTGGGGTCGGGAAACGATCTTCATGGCCATCTTCGCGCTGCTTATTATTCCAGGATTTCTGACTCTCATTCCACTTTTCCTGGAGATTCGCGATTTTAATCTTTTGAATACCTCGTGGGGATTGATTCTGCCTTATATATCGGGAGGGCAGGCATTCTCTGTGTTTGTGCTGCGCAACTTCATACAGACTATTCCCGATGAAATATTTGAGGCGGCGAGAATGGACGGTGCGAACCATTGGCGACTTTTCCTTAATTTTGCCATGCCCATGGCGATTCCAATGCTTATCACCTTGGCTCTGTTGCAGATCGTAGGAATATATGGCGATTATGTATTTCCAAGCCTGGTGCTGCAGTCGAGCCAGCACACGATCTCATTGGCAATCGCCAATTTTACTCCGCCGGCCATGGCTCCCAATATCAACGCCGTAAACATTCAACTGGCGGCGTTCACTCTCTCGGGCGTTCCTATTGCCATTCTGTTCTTCGCCCTGATGAAATACTTTGTCAATGGAATGTCAAGCGGGGCGCTGAAAATGTGAAAAAGACTTTATTGCGTGATATCATTGCGAGATACATAGTAGGAATAATCGCCATCGAGTATGAGGTCCCTTGCGATCTCACGCTGTTCTTCCAGCCGACCGGAGAGCCGGCATGCTTCGTGGCTGAGTTCCCTCCACTTTTTTACGAGCCCGCGCAATCCCTTCCCGCTATCTCCTGGGTTTCTCCTGCCTTGGCGAGACGGAGCGCGTCCTCGTAGATTATCAGTCCGTCTTTGTCTGCTCGGTGTTGCCAAGATGCGTTTCTGCTTTGCGGAGATCCTCGCGTCGGCGCACGGTGAAGCGCATGACCCGTTCCGCGCTCTCCAAATAGCCGATACGGATCGCCTTGGCGCGCACGGAAGTCATCCCCTCCGCCAGGCGCAGCGGGGCCGTGTAGAGCAGCCAGTGCGCATCCTCTCCCTCTTCGAGTGTATAGGCAATCGAGGCGCCCTGGGTTGCGCAGTACATCATTACGCTGAGAGGACGTTCGTACTCTGCGCCGTCCTCGGCGGGGACGACGCCAACATGGTCGGGATCAAGGCCAAGCGGGATGAAAAGCGGCGTGGCGGTCGCCGGTTGCCGTCCGTCCGGCCACATCTGGCGGACCATCTGCCACTCCGGGATGTCGCCCATATCCCCGAAGTCGCGGCGCCACTGCCGCAGCGCGGACCGCAGCGACTCAAGAACAGCGCGATACTCCGGATCGTGCGCGAGATTCACGAGTTCCAACGGGTCGGCGTCACAATCGTACAACTCTTCGACAGGCCGCCGCGCCTGGAAGTGCACCTGCTGCGCGGCGGCCAGCGTTCCCTCCAGCCAGCCGCGCAGCAGTTCCTGGTGCACCGGATGGCGGTGCAGATAGCGCACCCAGCCGTGATAGGGCAGGTGGGGATAGAAGTTCTGAATGTATTTGAACCGTCTGTCGCGGACGGCCCGCACCATGTCGTAGAGCTCGTCGTAACGGTCCCGCGTGGCAAATACGTGATTTCGCGCGCGCGCCTTTGCTCCGAGAAACGGGTGCCCCTGGAGGTGTAGGGGCGGCTCGACGCCCGTCAGGGACAGCACCGTCGGCGCCAGGTCGATCAGGCTCACCAGTTCGCCCGACACATGGCCCGGCGCCAAACCTTTGGGCCAGCGT
>JAJZZT010000144.1 GCA_021797415.1 Bacillota bacterium | reverse complement strand
TATGCCCGTTCCCGCGGATGAGGAATCCTTCCTGTCCCACGCCAGAGCGGTGGCCGCGCGCGCGGCCGCCGTGGCCGCGGCTGCGCCCCAGGGTGTGGTCCATGTGAATTATCCGTTCCGGGAACCGCTCATCCCGCCTGTCGGTGGCGAGGATCTGCCGTCAGTCGGTGGCACAGGTCTGCCAGGAAGGGAAGCGGACCGGTGGACGGACGGCGCACAGGCGTTACCAGTGGTAAAGGCGACGCCAGCGACACAGGAAGTACCAGTGGTAAAGGCGACGCCAGCGACGCCAGCGATACAGGCAGTACAGGCTGATGAGGCGTCTTCTTTTGCGACGCCCGCGGTCCGGGTCGGGGTGCGCCGCCTTGCGGCGGCCGATCTGGCTGCGCTTGCCCAACAACTCGAAAATGCCGTCCGCGGTGTCGTGGTGTGCGGCCCCTTGCCTGACCGGAGCGCGGCGCGGGCGATTGCCCGTCTGGCGGCGCGGCTCGGTTATCCCGTGCTCGCCGATCCGCTGTCGCAGTTGCGCGGCCTGGATGGGGCCGGAGCGGAGATCGTCGATCAGTACGATACGTTCCTGCGCTTTGTGGACCGGGAACCGGGTGCGCCGCCGCGGGTTCCGCAATCCGTCGCCGGGGCTGCCACAGAAGCGCGCGCGCTGCGGCCGGATGTCGTCCTGCGCTTTGGCCAGGCGCCGACGTCGAAATCGCTTGCCGAGTGGCTGGCGCAAAACGTCCAGGCGCGGCAGTGTGTGATTGACGAAGAAGTGTCCTGGCGGGATGCGCAGTGGACTGCCACGGATGTGTGGATCGCCAATCCGGCAGAGCTGTGTGAGGACCTGCTCGCGCAGCTTGCAAAAGACCGGCCCGCGCGGCTTGCAAAAGACTGGCCCGCGCAGCTTGCAAAAGACCGGCCCGCGCAGCTTGCAAAAGACCGGCCCGCGCGGCTTGCAAAAGACTGGCCCGCCGCGCGTGGCTGGCTTGAACGCTGGCATGAGGTCAACCGCGTGACGGAGCAAGCGCTTGCGGACCACTTTGCCGCGCGGCGCGATGCGAAAGGCGTGTTCGAGGGTCAGGTGTGGCGCGATCTGCCCGAACTTTTGCCGGACGGGAGCGTGCTTGTCGTGGGCAACAGCATGCCGGTGCGCGATGCGGACGCTTATTTCCCCGCGTCCGGACGAGCGTTGTACATGATGGGCAACCGGGGTGCGAGCGGAATCGACGGGGTCGTGTCGACCGCGCTCGGGGCGTCCGCCGCGCAGCGTCTGGTCGGGGGCGGACCGACTGTGCTCGTGATCGGCGACCTGTCTTTCTACCACGATCTGAACGGTTTGCTCGCCGCCGCCAAGTACGGGCTGCAACTGCTCGTCGTCCTGATCCACAATGACGGCGGAGGAATCTTTTCTTTCCTGCCGCCCGCGCGCCACGAGGATGTCTTCAGCCATTTTTCCGCGGCGCACGGACTGGATTTTTCCCACGCCGTGCGCATGTACGGCGGCAGCCACAGGCGGATCGGATCGCCCGCCGAACTGCGCGCGGCAGTCCGCGATGGGCTTGACGCGGGAGGGCTGTACGTGATCGAGGCGCCGTCCGATCGCGTATTGAATGTAGCGTTGCACCAGAGTGCGCTGGATGCCGCGCGCCGCGCTCTGAGACCGGAGATGGTTGCCCTGCGCGAGGATGGGACGGCCCTGCGCGAGGATGAATAAAATGGCGCAAGACGAGCGCGTTCCGCTGCGCGATGTCACATACCACATCAGCGTGCGCGGGCCGCGCGACGCCCCGCTGGTGGTCTTCCTGCACGGTTTTTTCGGCGCCGGAGCGGATTTGTCCCATGTGGCGCGCGCGTGTTGTCAATCCTTTTGTTGCGTGACCGTCGATCTACCGGGCCACGGCCGTTCCGACGCCCCCGCTGACCCGCGGCGCTATGCGCTGCCGGAGACGGCGGCCGATCTTGCGTCGCTGCTCGACTATTTTCAGCGCCGGACGGCGTCGCTCGTCGGCTATTCGATGGGGGGGCGAAGTGCACTTGCGTTTGCCGCCCATTTTCCGGAGCGCGTGCGGTCGCTCGTGCTGGAAAGCGCCTCCCCGGGACTGGCGTCGCGGGTTTCCCGCCGCGAGCGCCGACTGCAGGACGAGGCGCTGGCCGCGAGGTTTCTTGCGACGGACCTCGACCGCATGGCCGAGGTGTGGGAAGGCCAGCCGCTTTTTTTCTCCCAGCGCGCGCTTTCCGCCGAGCAGCGCGCCGCTCAGCGCGCGTCGCGTCTGCGGCAGCGTCCGTTCGGACTCGCCAACAGCCTGCTCGGTGCGGGGACCGGCGCGCAGCCGTCGTATTGGGGGAGCCTGGCCAGGCTGCACTGTCCGGTTCTGCTTGTGACCGGCGGGCAGGATGAAAAGTTCACTCGCATCGCGGAGCGGATGGCCGGTCTTTTGCCTCATTGCAAGCGTGCGCAGTGCGTGAGGGCCGGTCACAATGTGCACTTGGAGGAACCGGACTGGTACGCAAAACAGGTGTGCGATTTCCTGCTGCACCAGCATCGGCGGGGGGAGTGGATGGGATAATAATGCTGCGACAGTGCCTTGGCCATTTCTAATTGTGGTTGTTCATTAAGTGGGCAGAACTCTTTGGCGCATGGCTGCGCCATCGCCAGAAACGCTCCCTCACGCACCCCAAAGCGTACGCTCGGGGACATGGGATAAACGCAATTCCGGCAGGCGTGTTACAGTACATTTCGTGTCCGATTAGAGCCTCGGACACGAAATGTGGAACCATTGCGCCTGCAAAGAGGAATTTATCCCATGTCCC
>JAJZZT010000543.1 GCA_021797415.1 Bacillota bacterium | reverse complement strand
GATTATTTCCCCCTGGAATTTTCCGCTCGCGATCCTGACGGGCATGGCGTCGGCCGCCATCGTGGCGGGCAATGCGGTCGTCGTCAAGCCGGCGAGCGCAACGCCTGTCATCGCGGCCCAGTTGTTTGACATTCTGGAGGAGGCCGGCGTTCCGCCCGGCGTTGCCAATTATCTTCCGGGCGGCGGAGGCGAGATCGGCGATACCCTTGTCGCGCATCCGCAGACGCGCTTCATCAACTTCACGGGATCGCGCGATGTCGGATTGCACATCGGCGAACTCGCGGCGAAAGTGGCGCCGGGCCAGAAGTGGATCAAGCGCGTCGTGGCGGAAATGGGCGGGAAGGACGCGATCGTGATTGACGAGGGCGTCGATGTCGAGGAAGCGGCGCGGGCGGTCGTGACCAGTTCCTTCGGGTTTGGCGGCCAGAAGTGCTCGGCGTGCTCCCGCGCGATCATCCACGAGTCGCTGTATGACCAGGTCGCAAAGCGCGTCGTGGAACTGACGCAGGCGCTGCGCGTGGGACCGGCCCAGGATGATCGGACGCATGTCGGGCCTGTGGTGGACCGCCATGCGTATGACAAGATTCTGGAGTATATCGAGATCGGGAAATCGGAAGGCAAACTGCTGTGCGGCGGCGACAAGGCGAAAGGCAATGGATACTACATTGCGCCGGCCGTCTTCGGCGATGTGCCGACGGAGGCGCGCATCGCGCAGGAAGAGATTTTCGGCCCCGTGCTGGCTCTGACAAAAGCCAGGGATTTCCGGCAGGCGGTCGAATTTGCCAACGGAACGGACTACGGCTTGACGGGCGGCGTGTTCAGCCGCAAGCGCGAACACCTCGAATACGCCAGGCGGGAGTTTCATGTGGGCAATCTGTATTTTAACCGCAAGTGCACGGGGGCGCAGGTCGGAGTCCACCCGTTTGGCGGCTTCAACATGTCCGGAACGGACTCGAAAGCCGGCGGGCGGGACTATCTCTATCTGTTCACCCAGGCCAAGGTGGTGTCGGAAAAACTCTGAGAAGTGGCGGTGGTTTCGTCTGCGCATGGTATGATGGGTGGTAGATTGCCAGAATTCCAGAGTTGCGCAGACAGGAGACCCGCGAGTTTCACATGGAATATTTGTCCTACAGTCGCCTGACGATGCTTGAAACGTGCGGGCTGCGGTTTTTCTACGAATACATCGCGCGCATTCCTCCGGAAGACCCGGTGCCGACATACCACGCCAGTTTCGGCACGCTGCTGCACACGCTGTACGAGCGGCACGCCACAAGCGGCGGAACAACCGGTTATGAGGAATTGCGCGCCGCGTACGACGAAGGCTTCCGGGCCATTGCGGGAGAGTTTCCTTCCCGCGAGGAAGCGGTGACGTTCTATCGCCAGGGTTTGAGCGGACTGTTTCGTTTCAGCCGCTACCGCGTGACGGATGTGGTGGCGTCCGAGCAGGAGTTTGAACAGGTGGTCGCGCAGGGTGTGCCGCCTGTCAAGGGGTTTATCGACAGGGTGATTCACACCGGCGAGTACGGTTACATTGTGGCGGACCTGAAGACAGGCAGGCCGTTTTCCGGTCGCAACCGCGCGAAGATGCGCCAGCTCGTGCTGTACTCGCTGGCTTGCGGGGATCTCTACGGTGAGACGGCCGCGAGCGGCTATTTTGATTTTGCCGTGCGCGGCCAGCGTGAATGGGTGGATATCGGCGATGAGGAAAGACAGGCCGCGGTGCAGTGGGTGAAGGAGAAATGGGAGCAGATTTTACGGGCGGACTTCGCGCCGCGGTATTCGCGTTCTTTTTGCACGCAGTACTGCCCCTATCGCTCGCGTTGTCCGGCGTTTCAGGAACACCGGGACGATTTGCGATAGGGGAGCAGTGATAAACCAAATTCCGGCAGGCGAGTGACCGTAGATATAGCGTTTGACTGAAACCTCAAACGCTATATCTGGAACCAGATCGCCTGCTCTGCGGACTTTATCACTGTTCCCCTAGGAGGTATGCCTGACCGACCAGGAGAGTGAGAACAACCAGGAGAGTGAGAACAACATGGTGGAGCGTGCAAAGCCCCGCCTTCCCAAGGGGCAGTATCTGACGGAGCGTTGGCCGATCCTGCACGCCGGCGCGGTGCCGCGGGCAGATCTGGAACGATGGACATTTCGCATGCACGGCCTGGTGGAGCGGGAGGTCACCCTGTCGTGGAAAGAGTTCATGGCGTTGCCGAAAATGGATTATCGCTGCGACATCCACTGTGTCACGACATGGTCCCGCTTTGACAACGTCTTTACCGGCGTGCCGTTTCGCGTCATCTTTGAATTGTGCAAGCCGCGGACGGATGCGCAATACGCGATGGTGGAGGCGGAAAACGGCTTTACGGCCAATCTTCCGCTCAAAGAGCTGCTGCGGTCCGGGGTGATGTTCGCCCATGCGCACAACGGCGAAACGCTCACGCCCGAGCACGGCTATCCGCTTCGTCTCGTCGTGCCGCACCTGTACTTTTGGAAGAGCGCGAAATGGGTCCGCGGCGTCGAATTCATGGCGGAGGACAGTCCGGGATTCTGGGAGGAGCGGGGCTATCACATGCTCGGAGACCCCTGGGTGACGGATGAGTCCAATCCGGATGGCCAGCGCTTTCGCGATGATCCGGCATGGTTCGGCGACGATTCGCCGGAACTGCTGGACGCGTGGCGAAAGGATGTCGAGCGCAAGCGAGGGTTGACGGGAAGCCCGTGAAATCCGGCCCGTCGCGGGGCGGTCCGTATCCGGCCGGCTGTTTGAGTCCGTCCGCGCGCCGGTGCCCGCGACGGTATGCGGGCGTTA
>JAJZZT010000575.1 GCA_021797415.1 Bacillota bacterium | reverse complement strand
TTCATCCCTGGGGCGTGCTCGGCCAGGGATGGGCCAAGCTGTTGCTGCTCTATCTTATATTTCTGGCCGTCAAACGGCATATGGCCGGCGAGCGCATGGAGCGCTTCCCCACGCACAAGATGATCGCGTACATAGCGGTGCTCGGCGTGGCGTATGTCGTGATGGATACGCAGTTTATCACTATTGCACTGGCCGGATATGAGATTGACTTCATGTATATGCTGATCGCTCTGCTGCTGCCCTACGCGCTCACGCGGGAAGACGTCGTGCCAATGCTGAAATTGATTGTGTTCACGGGCTTTCTGATGGCTTTGCACGGCGTCTATGAATATATCATTGCGGCGCCCATCCCATCTTTTTGGGTCAATCTCGGAGAGCATGTCCGGACGCGCGTCTATTCGCTGTTCTGGAGTTCCAACGCCTTTGGTTCCTACATGGCTTTCATGACGCCTCTGGCGATCGGCATCGCGCTCTATGAAAAGGATCGCGGCCAACGGGTGTTCTACTCCGTAGCCGCCGTGTTTTGCGCTGCGACGTTGATTTTTACCGATACACGTGGCGCGTGGCTCGCGTTCTTCGGCGCCATTGTCATTTTCACGTGGATGATCGACAAACGCCTGACACTGGCCGTTCTCGTGCTGGCGCTGCTGTCGGTGGTCTTCGTCCATTCCGTCCGCGCCCGCTTCCAGGTGTTCCTGTCCCCCGTCTACTGGACAAAGACGTTCGCCACAGGCCGCGTCTCGGAGTGGGAGCACGCGTATGACCGCATGCGCTCCAATCCGCTGTTCGGAAAGGGATTGGGACGATATGGAGGAGCGGTCGCTTCCCGTTATTTTGGAATCCAATATGTGGATGGTTTCTATGCGTTCATGCTGGGCGAGACAGGCTTGATCGGCCTGCTGTCGTATCTTGCGCTCGTCGCCGTCTATCTGCGCGACGTGTGGAGAATCTGGAACAAGACGGACGACAGGCGCCTGAAGTGGCTGTTTGCGAGCGTCTTTTGCGCCATATTGGCGTTTACGCTGCATGCTTTTGTGGAAAATATATACCAGGTTCCGGCGATCAATATGACGTACTGGCTGGCGGGATCGCTTGTCCTGATCTACAGCGCGGGAGGTCTGAAGACGCAGGCGAGCCCTGTGCAAAAGTCGCAGATGAGTTCTGTGCGCCGCGCGATGGCGCCAACCGTCAGTCCGGCGCAAAGCGGCGCATCCCCCGCCGATCCCGCTTCATCTTGACAAGAAACGGGTCCGCATTCGATACTGTTTTGGATGATTCGGGGAGTATACTGCCCCCAAGCGATGCACCAGGCAAGGAGGCGGCGATGGTGGGGCGTGTTGCGCCACGCAGGCGCGTGGTTGTGACAGGTGTTGGAGCGGTCACGCCACTTGGTTCGCATGTACAGGAATTCTGGGATAATCTCGTGGCGGGGAAATCCGGAATTGATTATATCGATACATTTGACACCACCGAGTACGCCACAAAGTTTGCGGGGATCGTGCGGAACTTCTCTGCGGAAAACTACTTTGAGCGCAAGGAATTGCGGCATATTGACCGCTTTGCGCAGTTTGCTTACGCGGCGACCGCTGAGGCCATGGGGGACGCGGCTTTTTCGGTCACGCCAGAAAGGGCGGACCGCGTGGGAGTCGTGATTGGGTCGGGTATTGGCGGCATCCAGTCCATGCTGGACAATCATGAATCGCTGCTCGAACGTGGCGCGCGGCGTGTCAGTCCCTTTTTCATTCCCATGCTCATGGCCAACTCCGCCACCGGGCTCGTGTCGATCATAACCGGTGCGACCGGGCCGAACGGATGTCCGATGGCGGCCTGTGCGACGGGCAATAATGCCATTGGCGAAGCATTTGAGATCATCCGCGACGGCGCGGCGGACGTGATGATCGCCGGTGGTGCGGAGGCGGCGGTCAATCCTCTGTCGGTCGCGGGATTCGGCGCACTGCGCGCCCTGTCCACGCGCAACGATGCGCCGCAGCAGGCCAGCCGTCCGTTTGACGCGGACCGCGACGGTTTTGTTCTGGCGGAGGGCGCGGGTGTGATCCTGCTGGAGGAATTGTCGCACGCGCTGTCGCGCGATGCGAATATCTACGCAGAGCTTGTGGGCTTTGGCATGTCGGCCGACGCGTATCACCTCACCGCGCCCGATCCTGAGGGAGCGGGAGCCTATCGGGCGATGGCGGCCGCCCTGGACGACGCCGGCATCCTGCCGCAGGACGTGGATTATATCAACGCGCATGCAACCGGCACGGATCTCGGCGATCGTTCGGAAACGGCTGCCATCAAACGCCTGTTCGGAGACCATGCGCACCGTCTAACGATCAGCGCCAACAAATCGCAGATCGGCCACCTGCTCGGCGCTGCGGGCGGCGTGGAGGCGGTCGCCACGCTCAAGTCGATTCAAGACGGCATTGTGCCGCCGACGATTAACCTAGAGCGAAAAGATCCGTACTGTGATCTGGACTACGTCCCCGGTGAGTCCCGCCCTCTTGCGGTGCGTGTCGCGCTGTCAAACGGGTTCGGGTTTGGCGGGCACAATGATGTGCTTGTGTTTCGAAGATACGATGAGTGAGGCGGGGTGATGTCTTGCAGGTGATTGTCTATTCCAGCAGCGGATGCAGCGTATGCGCCAAAATCAAGCGCGATCTTGGCAGTTGGGGCGTGCCGTTTGAAGAACGGAACGTCACGGAGAATGAGGCGTTCTTCGACGAGCTCCATGAGCGCGGGATTTACTCGGTTCCGACGGTGCGGATCGATGGGGATACCTTTGTCGGCTACCGTCCCAAAGCATTGAAACAGG
>JAJZZT010000288.1 GCA_021797415.1 Bacillota bacterium | reverse complement strand
TATCCCGTCCGCGCAACCGAGTTCCAGCACGCGCATGCCCGGTTGCACGCCCGCCCAGTCGAGAAAGTCGACTCGCGCATCAAACAGGTACGGTGTGAGACGGTTGCTCAGTTCGAGAAAATTGTCGAGCAGATTGAATTGGGAGATGTGCAACTGGCGCACGCGGTGAGCGAGGTAACCCGCTGTCCGCAGCGCTTCTTCGATGTCGCGCAGCCGTTTCCGGCCGTGCGGCGTCGACCGGATCACCCGGTTTCCGCCGGCGATCTCGATCACGTACAGCCCGGTCAGCATGCCGAGCATCAGTTCATCGCCGAGGGAGTAGTGCACCCAGGGGCGGTGCAGCGATCCTTTGATGAAGATGCGCTCCGGAATGGACCCGTAGTAGATCAGCGCGTGGTGGTTTTCGTACGCCGTTGCCATGGTGTAGATCTGCACAACCGCGGCGAAACCGCATTCGGCGATGTACTCGCGCAAAAGGTCGATCGCCTGGTACGCATCCTCCAGCGTGGCGAGTGGGCTGCCGGATTCCCTGTGGGAAATGGAGACGGAGGTCGACGCGAGGATCTCGTACGCGGTCGTGTGCGGCAGGCGTTCCGGCATGGGCAGGGCGTCGAACACCTCGTTGTGCACCGCCTCTGTCCAATGCATGCGGCCGATATCGCGCGCTTCGGAATCGATCAGGGCAAAGACGTCGTCTCCAAAGCGGCGGTCGGTCACGCCCGCCAGCCAGGGACTGACTGCGAGGCCCTTCTCGAGGAACGCGGACATCAACTGCGAGAAGTTTTCCGGCGCGTCAATCGCTTTCCACATCGAACACGGCCTCCTCGGGAGCATGGGATAAAGTCCACGACTAAATGTCGCTGATTAAATGCCGCTGATTAAATGCCGCTGATTAGATGCCGCCGACTAAATGCCGCTGATTAAATGCCGTCGATTAAATGCTGCCGATTAAATGCTGCCGATTAAATGCTGCCGATTATGAGTCCCACAAAGAACAGCAGCCCAAACGCGATCAGAGTCTGCGATACGGCTTTGAACGCCTGTTGCAATTCGGGCGCGTTGCGCGTCGCAAAACGTCCGGGGACACGTCTTGCGAGCGGCGCGAACAGCAGTGTGAGAGACGCCCACCACGTCACCAGGCCGCTCGCCATAAGCGCGATCAGCCAGATGTAGGCGAGCAGGAAGCACAGTCCGAGCAGCCGCACGGCGTTCTCCCGGCCGATGGCAATGGGCAGCGTATGCCGTCCGCCCGCGGCGTCGTGTTCGATGTCGCGGATGTTGTTGGCGAGCAGCACGCAGCCGATCAAAATGGCGATCGGCACGGAGGCGAGCGCCGCGGTCGGGCGAATATCGCCCGCCTGGGTGTAGTACGTGATAAGAATGATCGCCGGCCCCATGACCAAGCCTGCCGTCAATTCGCCAAACGGCGTGTAGGAAATGGGATAAGGACCGGCCGAGTAAAGATAAACGAACACCGTACACAGGGCGCCGGCGACAAGAACCCACCAGGATGTGCGCCAACTGATGTAAATCCCGAGCAGGAGAGCGGCGCTAAGGGTGAAAAGCGCAATGGACAGCACTGTGCGCGGTCGCATCCGGTCCCGCACGATGGCGCCGGCGATGCCGACCATGTCCGCATTGTCGAGACCGCGCCGGTGATCGAAGTACTCGTTTAGCATGTTGGCCGCCGCCTGGATGAGCATGGAGGCGACGAGCATCATCCAAAATAGGCTGGGTCTGGCGTGGTGATTCTGCCATGCCAAGCCTGCGCCGACGAGCGCGGGGGTGATGGAAGCGGTCAGCGTGGGTGGACGCAACAGTCGCCACGCGACGGCAGGCAGGTGGGTATTCACAGTATTCCTCCGAAGGACGATGACCGCCGGGCGTGTCTGCGGGAATGTCCGCGCGGGCAGCGCTCTGCCCGCGCCGGGTTGCTTTCTTCGGCCGCGGTGGTATGTTGATTCTACCATAGCAGACGAATGATTGTGTCGGCAAGCTGGGACGAGTTGGGTCTATCTTGAAAATACAGTGAGGTGGTTGATTTGTACCCGGAGAGAATCGCGTGCCTCGCCGCCGAGGCGCCGGACATTTTGCATGAACTGGGCGCGCTCGACCGCGTCGTGGGCATTTCCGCGTACACCACGCGCCCCGCCGCGGCGCTGGCGCTGCCAAAAGTGAGCGGTTTTTCGCACGGCAGCGTCGAGCGCATCCTCGCCGTCAAACCGGATCTCGTGATCCTCACGTCGTCTGTGCAGCGCGAACTGGCGGCCGGTCTTGGCGCCGCCGGGGCAACGCTTCTGCACCTGCACCCGCACTCGCTGTCCGACCTGTTTCACTCGGTCGAATTGCTTGGCAACATCGTCGGGGAGCCGGCGCGCGCGGCGGACCTGAACGCGCGCATGTCTACGGAGGTGCGGCGCATCCGGCAGGCTGCGCAAACCCTGCCGCGCCGTCCGCGCGTGTATTTTGAAGAATGGATGGACCCGCCGATCGCGGGTGTCGGCTGGGTGAGTGACATCATTGAGTACGCCGGCGGACAGGACATTTTTCGCGAACGCGCCGTGAAAGGGCGCAGGGCGGCGGAAAGGACGGTCACGGTGGAGGAGATCGTCGCGGCCGATCCGGAGCTTGTCCTCGCATCGTGGTGCGGCAAGCCCTTTTCGGCCGCGCAGTTCACGGACCGCGCGGGGATGCGGCAGGTCGCGGCAGTGCACGAAGGGCGTGTGCACGAACTTGGCGGCGAGATCCTGCAATGCGGACCGGGACTTTTGCCGCAACTGCGGCTGGTGCACGATCTTGTGCGCGCTGCCGTGGCGGATTG
>JAJZZT010000440.1 GCA_021797415.1 Bacillota bacterium | reverse complement strand
AGATCGGCAGAAGATACCTGAGTATGGCCCGCGAACTGTATCCTGAGGCGGAGCTTGATCTATATGGCGATTGGATCGCGGCCGGCCGCTGCCATGGCAGTCCCGCCATCGTGCACGGCTGGGTGTGCGCGCACCTTGGGTATGCCGCGCAGCCGACCCTGATGAGCTATTTTTACAGCGTGTTGAACGTTTTGCTGCAAAACTCGCTGCGCGCCATGCCGCTCGGGCAGACGCAGGGACAACTCGTTTTGCAGAAGTTGCTGCCGCACATTGAACGCTGCGCGCGGGACGTGGCAGCCTCTTCGCCAACGGAGGACCACCTGTCCGGCCATTTCGTCCTGCAGGAGATCGCGGCCATGCGCCACGCCGCGTTGTACTCGCGGCTATTCATGTCATAGCCGGCCGAGGCCCGGCGGGAGGCGGCGGAAACGCGTCATGTTTTCCGCTCAGTGCAATGAGACGGAAAGTGCTGACTCCTTTTTGAACAATCTATTCAAGATACAAGGGGGTAATCGCATGTGTACAGGTTCTTCCGTGCCGCACCACCACGCTGGATGGGAGGATCCCGTGTTCAAGGGAGGGCGTCCCTTGCGTGTCGGCGTGGGCGGGCCGGTCGGGTCCGGCAAGACCGCGCTGGTTGAAACGCTGTGCCGGGCTTTGCGGGAACAGTTCAGCATCGCGGTTATCACCAACGATATTTACACAAAAGAAGACGCGGAGATCCTGCACCGCACGGGCGTGCTGGAAGCGGCGCGCATCATCGGGGTCGAGACGGGAGGGTGTCCGCACACCGCGATTCGGGAAGACGCCTCCATGAATTTTGAGGCGATCGCCGATCTGGAGCGCCGGTTCCCGGATCTTGACCTGATCTTCATTGAGAGCGGCGGCGATAATCTGGCGGCGGCGTTCAGTCCGGAGTTGGTGGACGCGTTTGTCTACGTGATCGATGTGGCGCAGGGCGACAAGATTCCGCGCAAGGGCGGTCCCGGCATTACGCGCAGCGGTTTGCTCGTCATCAACAAAATAGATCTTGCCCCCTATGTGCGGGCGGACCTGCGCGTCATGACGGAGGATGCGGCGCGCATGCGCGCGGGCAGGCCGTTCGTACTGACGGACATCCTGTCTGGCTCCGGCGTGACTGAGGTCGTCGAGTGGGTGGTGGGGCGGGTCAACCGCCTGCCGGCGGACGGCGTTGCCGGATGAGTTTCGTGTGTCGGGATGAGCCGAGATCTGTGCGGCGGGACGAGTCGGGGATCGTGTGTCAGGATGAGGCGAGGATCGTGCGGCGGGACGAGGAGGGACCTTTGCGGGCCGCGGAAGCGAGCGGGTTTCGGCGAGTGCGCGGTCTGTGGTGTGCCAGACTGGCCGTCCAGGATGGCAGGAGCTATCTGGCGCACTCCCGGCAATGCGCTCCCCTCAAGGTTGCCAAGCCGTTCGCGCAGGAGGATGGAGGACTGTCCATCTGCGTGATGGACTGTTCTCCGGGCCTGTTGAACGGCGACAGGCAGGAGATCGACTGTTTTTTGGAACCGCACGCCAAGCTGTGTCTGCACATGCAGGCGGCCTTGAAGCTGCATCCATCGCGCGTGGCAGACGGAGTCAGCGAGCAACTTTCCCGGTTTCATGTGGCGCAGGGCGCGTTGTTGGAATTCCTGGCCGAACCGGTCATCCCCTTTGCGGGCGCCCGTTTCCACGGGCGGACGATCGTCGAGATGGAGGCGGGAGGCGCTGCCGTTTTCAGCGAAATCATCACCCCAGGCCGCCTAGCGCGCGGCGAGTGCTTTGATTATCAAGAAGTGCACACCCATTTTTCCGTCTATTGGGACGGTGAATTGGCGCTTTGGGATTCCCTGCGGCTGCAGCCCGCAACGTGGAAGGACGCGGTTCACCCTCTGGGCGAATACACCCATATCGGCACCCTGCTGGTGCTGTCCGAGGCGGTGGAGGACCGGCATGCGGAATGGTTGCACGCGCATCTGTCGGCCTGCGGTTCCGGCGTTTACGGCGGCGCATCACTGGTGGAGCGAGGACTGGCGGTGCGGGTCCTTGGAGTTGCCGCGTGGGAGTTGCAGCAGTGTTTGGCCGAATGCTGGCGCTGGATGAAGCGGGAAACCGGATGTGGATAAAGATAATGGCCTCTTGTAGGGGTTGACAATCGCTCAATATGATGATAACGTTTTCAGATAGCAACACATTGGAGCAGGGAGTACACGTCCGACTGTTCCATGAATCTCTTTAGGCTCTTAAATTCCGAAGAACTACGCAAAGGGGGAAGAGAATTCAGAACTTCAATTTTAAGAGAAGCCAGGGGTTGTGCCCTTGTTTGGAGTTCTTCTTAGCGCAATCACCGGGATGAAGGCGGACAGAGGCGACTGGTCTAAGAAGCAAAGAAGAGAGAATGACCAACCTTAATAAATACTTAAGTAAATCAATCAAAACGGGAGGTTGATCTTGTTGTTCAAGAACAATCGTCGGAATGGTTCACACACGAAGTCGGCCGTGATCAGCTCGATTACTGTCTCTTTGTTGTCTGCAGCTCTCATTATGTCGTCAGGTCAGGCTTTTGCGGCTACGACACCCCGTGTGGGCGGATCCATAACGATGGTGCCGTCACCTTCAGGACCCTGGATTGATTCTTTTAATCCGTATTCTCCGTCAGGCAATACCGGCAATATTGTCGGAGATATCTATGAACCGTTAGTCGAGTGGAGCTACAACAAGGGTCTGGACATCCCCTGGCTGGCCACATCGTGGCGGTGGAGTCAAGGCGGCCGGGTGCTTACCGTGCAGTTGCGCAAAGGGGTCAGATGGTCGAACGGAAAGCCC
>JAJZZT010000069.1 GCA_021797415.1 Bacillota bacterium | reverse complement strand
AATCCCCGCCGCGATGAAAATAAGGCCTTTCAGGGTGTCAAGACGGCTGGACGCATAATACGCGAGACTTGCGCGCTCCCGCACATGCACGAACAACCGCGAGTGTTCAAACGCTCCGAGCAGCCCATTGTAGACCAGCAAGGCGGGGTAGTCGTCCGAACCGAAACCGATGCCCGTCCGCAACCCCATGTTGAGCTTGGCCTGATTCACGTCCAGGCGCTCCACGACCACCCTTGGCGCGCGGTCTCGCGCCTGTGATTGCGAAACAGTCATCACCGCGGAGCGGGATCTTGTCGCGCACGCATTCACGAGCGGTTGCAGCGCGGCAAAAGCCTCATCCATGATGCGGTCCGGCTCATCCGGACTGACGATGTACACGTGAAGCGGGGAACCATCCAGCCAGTCGCGGTGCGTTCCCGCCAGGGAACGCGGGGTGATCGCATCCAGATCGGCGGCATATCCCAAGCGGGGTATGCCGCACGGCTCATCTTCGCACAGCACCTCCACACAACGCTCCATCGCATAGGAAATTTTATCGTTGATCAGATTCTCCAAACGCTGTCTGTGCAGTTCAATTTCCGACTCCACCGCGGCCGCCGTAAATGCGCCATCCGGCAGGTGCGGTTGCGCAAGCACCTCGCCAAGCAACGACATGGCGGCCGCAAACAGGCGCGTTCCGTCTCCTATGAAGCGGTCCGCCGGCGCCTGGAGCGTCAATTCTAACGTCTGGAGATCGCCGCGCTTTCCCGGTCGCGCGGAGACGCTCGCCCCATAAAGGTCGTCAAACGCCTGCATCAATTCTTCCGGTCCCGGATGGCGCGCGGTGCCGCGCAGCAGAACATGGGGCAAAAGCACCGACGCGGTGACGCCGTCGCGCTTTAGAGGCCGTTCCATCTGCATCCAGACCGACGACATCTTGTACTTGTCGGAGGGCAGAACGTGCACGTCCACGCTCCCTTCCGAACGCGTCACAAACGCTTGTTGCAAACGGGCCAGCCTCCATTTCGTCCTAGGGGAGCAGTGATAAAGTCCCCTTGCCGATCAGGTTTCTCATGCCGCGCCAACAAAAAGACGCATACCGGGAAATAGTATGCGTCCCGACAGATCCACATACCCGCATTGCATCAGTCGAACGGGCGATGCAAAAAACTACGAGCCCCGGCGCAGTTGACTGCGGGCAGCCGCCTGCGGCACTTCAAAATCCAGTCGGGTGATAACCTGAGCTGACCGAATCCATTGCTGAACTTCCCGTTTCATGGCGGGTGAAACGTATTTCGGCATTCCGTGGCTCTCAGTTAATTCCTTGCGGCTCATGCAATGTTTGCTCTTGCAATGGTAATTTGTCAAGGCTTCCATCAATTCGCCACAAATCGGACACTGAAACACGGGCACCTCCCCTTTCGTCGCGGCGTCTCATGCCATGTACACGCATCGGAGAGCGTTGATCCCACCATGATTGTCGGCCGCAACACCTCGGGTCAGTCAAGATGAAAAGTCTGTAAATTCATTCGTAGTTTACGCTTATCCAGCGGTTTGCGCAAGTGACCGGACCCTCGGGGACATGGGATAAAGTCCGACGCGCCCCCTTGGGAAGACACCCCCGCAAAAGGGAATCACGTTTTGAAGACAGAGCCAATCTTGGCCAGATAGCGGTAATTGCCCGCTTCTTTCGCCAGCGACGCAATCCTGCCGTGCAGTTTCAGGGATTGCCCCACTTTCCCCACGGCGTCCTTTCTGCCGAGAGAAGCGAGCGTCCCCTGAATGATCGGCGTAAAGGCCGTCTTGACGCCGCCCTTGATATCCCTGTACAGCGAATCGGCGGCGCTTGCTCCCATCTGCCAGGCGATTTGCGCAGTCGGAGGGAGAGGCCGTCCGTTTTCTCCGATCACGAAAGCGCAGTCGCCGATCAAATACGTATCGGGGAATTTCACCGATTGCAGATAAGCGTCTACCTTCGCCCGACCGCGCGGCTCCGTTTCAAACCCGGCGTCGACCACGATCTGGTTGCCGCGCACGCCTCCCGTCCACACGATCGTCTCCGCCTCAAGCACCGACCCGTCTTTCAAGTACACCTTGCCCGGTTCCACCTGGATGATCGGCATGCCCGTCAAGAAGCGCACGCCGCGCGCCTTCAGACTCTCTTCAGCGGCAGTTGCCAGATCGGGCTCAAAACCGGGTAAAATCCCCGGCATGGCTTCCACGTTATAGATCTCGACGAGGCTGTAGTCGATGCCCGTTTCCGCCGCCAACTCGGGCAATGCGTCGGCCAGTTCGCCAACCAGTTCGATGCCGCTGAACCCGGCCCCGCCGACAATGAAGCGAAGCAAGGAGGAACGTCGTTCGTACACGTAGCGCGCAAAACACGATTCAATATGCGATCGGATGAGACGCGCCTGATTGACGGATTTCAGGATGAACGCATGTTCTTTCATGCCCGGCACGCCGAAGTACTCCGCTTCGCTGCCGAGCGCGACCACCAGATAGTCGTATGTCAGAGTCCGGTCCCCGTCCAGGAACACCTTTTTCTCATCCGGCACAATGCGTTCCACAACGCCCTTGACAAGTTCGACGTCCTTGCCGCGCAGCACCTTCTCCAGCGGTATCCGGACGGACTGGTCGCTGCGCGCGCCTACTGCCGTCTCGTGCAGTTGCGTGATCAGTTGATGGTACAGGTGCTTGTTCACGAGCGTGACGCCCACATCGTCATCCGCAAATTTTTTCTTGGTTTCCAGAGCGCACACGAGCCCTGCATAACCGGCGCCCAATATCAGGATTCGCTTTGACATGACTGCAGATCCCTCCAACACACAGAAAGAATGATCACAACTT
>JAJZZT010000223.1 GCA_021797415.1 Bacillota bacterium | reverse complement strand
GGCGTCGCGTCTTCATCGGGAACGGCATTGTCGTTGCAGGCGACGGAGGCCCAACTGCTGCGCGCCCCGTATGACGTGGAGATCCAGGATTATGAAGCGGTTTCGCTTCTGGTGGCGCTGCACGGGGTTAAGCATTACGCCGCGTTTTTGCGCGAAGTTCGTCGGACAAGCGTCCCGACTGCATTCCGACGGGCGTACGGCATGTCGCTGTCGGCGTTTGTCGGCAGGTTCGCCGATTATCTGCGCGCCGTCACATTCTCCATGGAGAACGCTCCGATGTCCGCGCGGGCGCTGTCTCCGTTTATTTCCGCCTTTCTGCCGCAAATGCGGGGGACGGCGGCGAGTGGGCGGATGGATAGTTTTTCCCGCCCGCACGCAGCCATCTGATTTGTTGTGGCAGTCGCGGTGGGTTTCACGGTACAATGTGTATATTCAGCGGTTGGCGAAAGGAGAGAGGCGTCATGGTAAACGTCACAACCGATGCGGCGCAAAAGATCAAGGAGTTGCTTGCGGAGCACGGAGTGTCCATGGGCTTGCGGCTGTTTGTCAAGCCGGGGGGATGTTCCGGGTTCAGTTATGGCATGGCGCTGGATGAGCGCAAGGAAAACGACCGCGTGTTCGAGCAACACGGGATTCAAGTGATGGTCGACGAAAAGAGCATGCACCTGATCGACGGGGCCGAAGTGGACTTCGCGGACAGTTTGGCAGGGACCGGGTTCACCATCCACAATCCGAACGCGGTTGCAACGTGCGGCTGCGGTTCGAGCTTTCACACGAAGACAGAGGAAGGCCGGCCGGGAAGCTGCGCGTGAAGCGGGAAAATAAGCGCCGACGCCATCCATCATCGGGATGGCGTCGGCGCTTCCGCGCGGCTTGATGCGTCACGCCCGCTTTCCTTCGCGATTGCTTTTCCAGAACCAGATCACAATCACGACCAAGGCCAAAGCGGCGATTCCTGTCGCCAAGGTGAAATGCTTGGCAATGGCGCTCCAGTTTTGTCCCAGCTTATAGCCGAAAAATGTGAGCAGATAGACCCAGGGGATGGATCCGATCACGGTGTACAGCACGAATTTCGCGGAAGGCATCCGCGCCATCCCCGCGGGCAGCGAGATAAACGTGCGGATCGCGGGCAGAATGCGCGACAGCAGGACCGTGGGAGCCCCGTAGCGCGCGAAGAAGCGCTCGGCTGACGTCAGGTGGCGTTCCGACAACAGGATGTACGAGCCGTACCGGATGACGGCCGCCCGTCCGCCTCGCCTGCCGACATAGTAGGCCAGCAAGGATCCGGTCAGATTGCCGAGCACGCCGAGCGTGACCGCAGCGGCAAAATTCATGTTCCCCTTGTACGCCTCGTACCCTGCATACGTCATGATGAGTTCGCTCGGCAGCGGAATGCAGGCACTTTCCAGAACCATCGCAACGAATACGGCCAGGAGGCCATAGTGTCGGATGAGGTTCTCCAGCACATGCGACACAGGGATGCCTCCTCCGTTATGATCCATTCGATTATACAGGCGAGGTGAACACCCTGTCTACTTGTCTGGGGTGTTTTCACCGTGGTATAGTCGAGCAGTTCGGCGGGTGGCCGGATGGCAGAAGGCATCCCTCTTGGAATTGTCCATGTCAGTCTCTATGTCTCTGCCAGTTGCCCTCACACTCTTGCCCCTGCTCAGACACCGCTTCGCGGAACTTGCGATGAGCAAAGGGTGTAACGGCGACCCATCAAGTCTTCAGGTTGCCTTGTCGCACATCAATTGCAACGCGTCGCGGCCTGATGTGCCGACCCGGATGCCCAATTCTTCCGCCGCTTGTGTGACGGATTCCAGAGGCGCCGCCAGCAGTTGTTCGACGGTCCGGACTCCCACCGCGCGGCCCGCTATTATCGCGCGGTCGCGCAGCGCGGTGTCCAGCAGACGCACGTCGAGGGCGCCGCACATGATGTAGCCGATGGGAGCGCGAATGGCGATCAGGCGCGTTTTAGGCAGATCCACTTCGACGGCGATGCATGTATGCTTGCCGATATTGACCGGTTGTACGGCAATCATTCTGATCTTCCCCTTTCATTATCTCCTGCTGTTACCATATGGTCCGATACGGTCCGGTGGTGCCGTTGGGTTTGGATTGCGTCCCGCACTTGGGCCCCTCCTTTCTGGTATGATGGCGATAATGGGAGGTTCGGCCGGATGACGGTACTGGACGGATGAGCGCGCGGATTCGTCGGAGGGCGAGGCCGCAGGGTGTGGGTGCGATGTGTCAGTCGGAGGGAATGGGAAGGAGACCGCAGTATGCTGTTTCATGCACTGAGCGGGATGGTGCGCAATTCTGCGCTGACCGCCTCATTGCTTGCGATCGTCATTGCGCAGGCCATCAAAGTGCCCATCTATTACGTGACAAATAGAAAGTGGGACTACAGCAAACTGACCTCGACGGGTGGGATGCCGAGTTCGCACTCCGCGGCCGTTTCCTCTCTCGCCACCGTCGTGGGGGTTCGCGCCGGCACTCATTCGACCCTGTTCGCGGTGTGCGTGGTGTTTGGCGTGATTGTCATGTATGATGCGGCGGGCATCCGCCGACACGCGGGCGAACAGGCGATCGTATTGAACAATCTCGCCGCGGAGATCGGCAAATACATTGATCGGCATATTATGGGGGAGAAAAACGAACTGTTTGAGACGGGATTGAAGGAAATGCTGGGTCATCAGCCCATCGAAGTTTTCATGGGCGCGCTGCTCGGCATCTTGCTGGGAGCACTCGTCTCGCTTGCTTCCGGACCGGCTCCGGTCCTTCATTAGACCCCCATGGCGCCGGTGCGCCGTTATCAGCAGGATGAAATG
>JAJZZT010000202.1 GCA_021797415.1 Bacillota bacterium | reverse complement strand
TTCCTCTTCATCTCGTGCGCGCGCGCCACGACCGCCTCGACATCGATCACCTCCGGCGCGCGCGCTTGCGGCGCCGATTGCAGCCAGAGCAGAAATTCGACATTGCCATCCCCGCCAAGAATGGGAGAAGGAATAAGACCGCGCACCGCAAAGCCGGCTCCCGGCAGCCAGGCCAAAATCGTCCGCAAAACGGTTTCATGCGTCTCTGGATCGCGCACGATTCCTCCTTTTCCCACCTTGTCCGGTCCCGCCTCAAACTGCGGCTTGACCAACACCACGGCGGGAGAATCGGGCAAGAGAACATCCCCCAGTTTGGGAAGCAATTTTTGGATGGAAATAAAGGAAACGTCCATGACGGCGACGTCCGGACGCGGAAAGAGCAAATCGACGGCCATATGGCGAAAGTTCGTGCGTTCGTGCACGCGGACGCGCGGATCGTTGCGCAGCTTCCAAGCCAACTGACCGTAGCCCACATCAACCGCATAAACCAGGCGCGCCCCCGCACGCAGCGCGCAGTCCGTGAACCCCCCGGTGGATGCCCCGACATCCAGCACGATGCGGTCGCACAACTCCAGCGCAAAGGCGTCGAGCGCCCGTTGCAGCTTGACGCCGCCCCTGCCGACAAAAGGGTGCGGCGCCGCCTTCACAATGAGCGCCCGCTCGACAGGATATCTCGTGCCGGGTTTGTTCACGCGCTCCGTGCCGCAAAACACCTCGCCCGCCATGATCAGGCGCCTCGCCTCTTCGCGCGACGCCGCCTTTCCCTGCTCAAAAAGCAGGATGTCTGCCCGTTCCTTCTGCGTCATCGCCCGGCGCTCTTGCGCAAAGACGCGGGCTCGGCCGAAATGCCATCGACAGACAGGAGTTCCAGGACGGCCACCGCGATGCCCTGCGCGGTCAGACCCACACCATGCAGCAATTCCGGCCGTGAACCGTGATCGATGAACTGATCGGGCAACCCCATGATCCGAACCTTCAGTGCGACGCCGCGCAGCGAACAGTATTCCAGCACGGCGCCGCCCATACCGCCGGCGGCGCTCGCCTCTTCCACCGTGACGGCCGGTATCCCCTCCGCCGCCAGGCGCTCAATCAGTTCCCCGTCGATCGGCTTTACAAAGCGCATGTTCACGACGCGGGCCGAAATGCCCTCCTCAGCCAGCATGAGCGACGCGTTTTCCGCCACGGCAACCATCGGCCCCAGTGCGAGCAGCGCCACGTCGCGACCGTCCCGCACCACATCCGACCGTCCGAGCGCGAGCAGCCGGAACGGCTCGGACAGACTGGCGCCGACGCCGTTGTCGCGGGGATAACGCACCGCCACAGGCCCTGGCAGCCGCAGCGCGGTGTACAGCATGTGCCGCAGTTCTCCCTCGTCTTTCGGCATCATGATCGTGATGTTTGGAATCAGTCGCAGGTAGGATACGTCGAACGCTCCCTGGTGCGTCTCGCCGTCCGGACCGACCAGGCCCGCGCGGTCGATGGCGAAGAGCACCGGCAGTTGCTGAATGCACACATCGTGAATCACCTGATCGAAGGCGCGCTGCAAAAACGTGCTGTACACGGCGAACACCGGGCGCAGCCCGCTCGCCGCCAGACCCGCGCAAAGCGTCGTGGCGTGCTGTTCCGCGATGCCCACGTCAAAACACCGCTCAGGGTACACCGCCGCAAACTTATTCAATCCTGTCCCGGTATCCATCGCCGCCGTCACCGCAACGATCGACGCGTCCTGTTTTGCGAGCGCGATCAGCGTATCGGCAAACACCTGGGTGTACGTGGGCGCCGTCGGCTTGGCTTGCTTCACCGCGCCTCCCACGCTGTGCAACTTGTCCGGGGCATCCTCCGCTGTGGGATACCCTTTCCCTTTTTGCGTGACGACATGCAAAATGACCGGACCGTTCATCTCCTTGGCATGCTGCAGGATGCTGACGAGCATCCTCGCGTCATGTCCCGGAATCGGTCCCAGGTACGAGAAGCCCATCTCCTCAAAAAATGCGCCGCGCACCACAAAGTACTTCAGGCTGTTCTTGGCCCGTTCAACCACCGAGGCCACGGCGTCGCCCACCACGGGTATGCGCCGCAGCAGAGTCTCCACCTCAGCCTTGACTCGGCTGTAGTGGGGATCGGAACGAAGCCGCGTGAGATACTGTGAAACCGCCCCCACGTTGGGGGAGATCGACATGGCATTGTCGTTCAGGATGACCAGCAGACGCTTTTTCAGATGGCCGGCGTGATTGAGCGCCTCAAACGCCATGCCGCCCGTCATGGCGCCGTCTCCGATCACCGCCACCACATGGTGGTCCTCGCCGCGCAGGTCGCGGGCCACGGCCATGCCGAGCGCGGCGGAAATTGACGTGCTGGCGTGCCCGGCGCCAAACACGTCGTGTTCACTTTCATTGCGCTTCAAAAATCCGGCAAGTCCGTGATGCTGGCGCAACGTCGGAAAAAGTCCCTTTCTTCCGGTCAGCATCTTGTGGACGTACGCCTGATGGCCCACGTCCCAGACAATCTTGTCTTGCGGCGAATCGAACACGTAGTGCAACGCGATCGTCAGTTCGACGACCCCCAGATTGGAACCGAAGTGGCCGCCTGTCTTCATGATTTCATTGATGAGAAATTCGCGAATTTCACCCGCAAGTGTCTCCAATTCATCCATGGCCAGCGATTTTACATCGTCCGGCCCGTTCACGCGCTGAAGAAGCATCTCAAAGCCACCCTTTCACGCACCCACCGATGGAACGCCCTCGGTCGCGAAACCACCCCTGCCAGCCGTCGCCATCCCCTTTGCTCCTGCTCAGACACCGCTTCGCTAAACTCGCGACGAGCAAAGGGAATGGCGAC
>JAJZZT010000062.1 GCA_021797415.1 Bacillota bacterium | reverse complement strand
CGCTCCAAGCGCGCGCTTGAGTGCTCCGGTCCCTGCCCCTCATAGCCGTGCGGCAACAGAAGGACGAGGCCGCAATCCTGACGCCACTTGGCGCCGCCGGACGACAGAAACTGGTCGACGATGACCTGTGCGGCATTGGCGAAATCGCCGTACTGGGCCTCCCAGATCACGAGCGTTTCCGGCGCCTGCACACTGTAACCGTACTCGAAGCCGAGCACGGATGCTTCGGAGAGTGGGCTGTTGTAGATGGCAAAGGAAGCGTTCGTACCGTCCGCCGCCTGCAGCGGACAGAACCTTTCGCCCGTCGCCGTATCGTGCCAGACCAGGTGTCGTTGGCTGAACGTGCCGCGTTCGGAGTCCTGTCCGGTCAAGCGCACAGGAATGCCGTCGGCCAGGATGGACGCAAACGCAAGCCACTCGGCAAAAGCCCAGTCCACCTTGCCTTCCAGATCAAATGCGCTCGCCCGCCTGTCAAGGATGCGGGCGAGTTTCGGATACAGCGTAAAGCCAGCGGGCAATTCGCGCGAACTGTCGTACAGTTCACGCAATCGTTCGCGTGCGACTTGCGTGGCCGGAACCTCTTCTTCCGCCGTCGGTTGCACCTCGGGTTTCCCGCTTCCTCCCCATCCTTTTCCACCCATTTCCTGTCCGTCTTTCGCGCTGTGCGCCGCCTCAAGTTCTTCCCGGCATTGCCGCGCCATGGCGTCCATCTGCTCTTTTGTGACCACGCCGGCTTCCTGCAACTGCTTGCCGTACAGCTCGCTCACGCGCGGATGGGCGGCGATCTTCTCATACATCAGGGGCTGTGTGAAAGATGGATCGTCCATCTCATTGTGGCCAAAACGCCTGTATCCAATGAGGTCGATCATAAAATCGCGCGCGAAGCGCTGACGGTATGCGTGCGCAAGGTCGATGGCGGCGAGACACGCCTCTGGGTCATCGGCGTTGACGTGGACGACCGGAATGGCGAACCCTTTGGCGAGATCGCTCGCGTACAGTGTGGAGCGGCCCTGCTCCGCTTCGGCGGTGAAACCGATGCTGTTGTTGGCGATCAGGTGGATCGTCCCGCCCGTGCGGAATCCCTCCAGGGCCGACAGGTTCAGCGTCTCGGGGACGATGCCCTCGCCGGGAAAGGCGGCGTCGCCGTGAATCAGTACGCAGAGCGCGCTGTCCATATTCTGCGCCGGATTGCCGGGGGTCGTGCGGATGTCCTGGGCGGCTCGCGTAAAACCTTCGACGACGGGATCGACGAACTCCAGGTGGCTCGGGTTGTTGGCGAGTGTGACGTGAATCGAGCCAAATTCCTCGATTGTCGCACGCGCGCCCAGGTGGTACTTGACATCGCCCGTCCAGCCCGCATTGATCCCCATCGAACCTTCGGACGGGACAAGTTCCTTGTTCGGGGCCGCGTGAAATTCCGCAAAGATATCCTCGTACGGCTTTTCGAGGACATGCGCCAGCACGTTGAGGCGGCCGCGGTGCGCCATGCCCACCATCACGTCCCGCGCCCCGGATGTTCCCGCGAGGTGGATGAGTTCGTCGAGCATCGGCACGAGCGCGTCGAGCCCCTCGATGGAAAAACGTTTTTGCCCGACAAATGTGCGGTGCAGGAACGTCTCAAATTCGTTGACGCGAATCAGCCGGGCCAGCAGTGACCGGCGTTTTTCCGGCGCGAACGGCTTCTTTTCGTCCGGATACGCCACATGGCGACGCAGCCAGGCCAGTTGTTCCGCATCGTGGATATGGCTGAATTCATAAGCGGTGGAACCCGTGTACACCCTGCGCAGGTGTTCCGCCGCATCCGCCGCGCTGCTGACATCCTTGGGCGCTTCCGGCCAGATGGTGAGAGCGGGCAATTGGCGGAGTTCGGCGTCGGCCACACCGTAGTAGGACGGCTCCAGCACGGGCAGAGCGGGGAGCTCACCGTTCAGCGGGTCGATGCGCGCCGCTAAGTGCCCGAATGTGCGGATGCCGTCCAGCAGGCGCAGAGCGGCCGCGGCGATGCGCGCCTTTGCGGTGAGGTCGAATGCTTGCGTGGGTGGCGCGGCGGCGCTCGTCGTTGCCTGCCATGCGCCCGGTTCGCCCCATATTTCAAACCAAGCGCGCGTCGTTGTGTCAACCGATTCCGGATCCTGCATGAATTTTTCGTAAAGCTCTTCCGCGTAAGCCAGATTGGCGGCAGAGAACGCCGCCCACGGCTGTGAACCTGACGCAGGATTCATGGCAATCCCCGCCTTCATTCGATTTCCACCCATATGGCGCCGTTTTCCTCGCGGACGGCGAACGTCTGCACTGGCGTCACGCAGGGCAGTTTGACCGCCTTGCCTGTCTGCACGTCGAATTGCCCGCCGTGCAACGGGCACGTGACAATGTGACCGGTGAGTGTACCCGCGCAAAGTGACGCGCGCGCGTGTGTGCAGATGTCGGACGTTGCGAAAAAACCGTTTGTCAACCGGTACAGGGCGACCTCTTCCTCATCGAGTTCAAACCGCCGCATGTCCCCCACTTCCAGTGCGCTGCTTTCACACGCTTGAATCCATGGCATGACCGACCATCCTGCCTCCCGTTCTCTCCCTGTCAGAAGACGGCCGCGTGGGCCATGACGCCGTCGTGGACGCCTCTCAGGTAATCGTCCGGTAACCCGTCCGCGAATGCGGCGGGCAATTGCAGCGAAAACCCGGACAGGAATCCCTCGACATAGAGTGGACAATACATTGTGTCAACAAACTGGCGCCAATTGCAAGTTCTCCACGCCGGGTTCCCCTGTGCGCGCTCGGCAAAGCGCACGACGGCGGCAAACGGGCCGCACCGTGCGGCGTTCGGATCGTCATCGCCGTCCGGCGTAAA
>JAJZZT010000566.1 GCA_021797415.1 Bacillota bacterium | reverse complement strand
ACCATCGCGCCGTATTCTTTCCGGACGGCCTGATCGTACTCGTGGGCAGCAAGGGCGAGCACCGCTTTCTTTTCGCTCACAACAGTCCGCCGCACCTCTTGTTCAGTCACCTCTTTATTCAGCCACCTCTTTATTCAGCCACCTCTTGTTCAGCCACCTCTTGTTCAGCCACCTCTTGTTCAGCCACCACGTATCCAGTCCTCCGGTCTTTCCAGGCTGATCCGGCCCAGGAGTCCCGTACGAAAATCCTGCAGCACATGCAGGGCGGCCCTGTCCTCATCGGGAACCCCGCCCTCACGCAGCATGCCGCTGCGGATGGCGACACGTTCAAGCAACTCCTCCGCTGCGGGCAGCGGACGCCCGGTCACGTCATAACGGCGCGCGAGTTCCTCCGCATACTGCAGACGTAAAAAGCGCAGCAACTCCGTCGCCAATTCTGTCTGCTCAAGCAGCGTCGGCTTGATTGCGCCGGTCCAGGCAAGGCGCAAGGCGACGCGCCGATCGTCAAACTTCGGCCACAGAATACCCGGCGTATCGAGCAATTCAAACTCACGGCCGACTTTGACCCACTGCTGCTGTCTGGTCACGCCGGGCCGATCACCCGTCCTGGCCGCGGAACGTCCCGCCAATCGGTTGATCAGCGAGGATTTTCCGACATTCGGGATGCCCACCACCACCGCGCGCACCGCGCTGCGGCGAATGCCTTTTGCCGCCAGTTTCTTCAGCCGCTCCTCCCCGAGGCGCCGCGCCGCGCGAACCACCTGCGGAACACCCGGACCGTGCAGACAGTCGGCCGCCACCACCTCAATCTGCCCCGCGCTCCCGCGCGTACGTCTGTACGCTTCCGTCACCGTCGCATCGGCAAGATCCACTTTGGTCAGCACGGCGACGGTCGGCTTGCCTTCGACAAGATCGCGCAGGACAGGGTTGCGGCTCGCATCGGGGATGCGCGCGTCGAGCAGTTCGATAACCACATCCACCACTTTCAACTTGTCCGCCACTTCGCGGCGAGCTTTCGCCATGTGGCCGGGAAACCACTGAATATCCACGCCGTCACTCCAACCCGCAAAGGTGGCGCAAGACAAAGATGGGATCCGGATACACCAGATCCCATCCCTCACGCGCGTTCATCAGACCCGTTCCTTGATGCGCGCCGCTTTCCCGCGCAGGTTCCGCAGGTAATACAGTTTTGCACGGCGCACCTTCCCGCGTCTCACCAGTTCGATCCGTTCCAGCTTCGGCGAATGAAGCGGGAATGCCCGCTCGACACCGACGCCGTAAGACACTTTGCGGACGGTGAACGTTGCGCAAACCGACGTCCCCCGCCGCTTGATCACGACGCCTTCAAATAACTGGATGCGTTCCCGCGTGCCTTCACGAACCTTCACGTGAACACGCAGTGTATCCCCCGGGCGAAATTTCGGCAAATCCGCCCTCAGTTGTTCATGAACGACCTCTCGCAACAATGGATGCACAGATATCCCTCCTCCCGGCAGGCGTTCGTGCCCGGCGATTCGTTGCGCCGTACCGCACCAGACAGAGGACCGCCCTGATAACAGCGGCAATTATACCACATGCGCGAGATACAGCACAAATAGCGGGCGGGAACATTGTTCCCGCCTCGCGCACTGCTCCCGGACAGCGAAAATTACAATTAAAAACGGGCGGCGGGACCCTGGGAACCAGAAATCATCTGTTCGCCCAGCGCCACAAGCTTGCGGGTCATATTGCCGCCGATCGTACCCGTGTCGCGCGTCAGCATCGTTCCCCAGTACCCGTCTTGCGGCGTCTGGATACCAAGTTCGGTGGCAACTTCGTACTTCAATTGATCGAGCGCGCGAAACGCCTGCGGAACGACCGGAGTGTTGTTGTTCGCCATATCCATCACCCCCTCTAGGCACTATTGTGCGCCGGTGGGATGAGGATATACACAGAGGATCAGCCCAAAGGCTTTTCCAACTGCGAAACGAGCGCTGTCGGAACCGGCAGCGCTAGTTTGGCGTTTTTGCTGAAGTACAATTCGGTCGCCGTGATGGACGAAGTTCCCATCCCCGGAACACCTACGGTCGACTGCACCTGGACCTGTCTGAGCCATCCGTCGCTCACGTACAGTGTGTACAGGGCCTCGTGCGGAATCGTCCGCTTCGACGCCCCCACCGCCGCCACACCGCCTGGCAGGTTGACCGGTTTGGCGATCGTCTCAAACTGGTACACGCGGCAGGGCCACGAGACAACCACCTGCGACGGAAGCTGGTACACCACTTTGGGCGGCGCCTGCCGCAACAGTTTGAGCAGCGAATTCCACGGCCGCAGTTGCGTGACAGGGTGCATGGAAAGCCAGCGATTGCCGTCGTTCCCATCCATATAATACGCCAGGCTTCCGTCCTGGTAGATCACGTAATTCGTTCCGCCGACCGTCATATCCATGGAAACCGTGGACGGCAATCGAACAGAACCGTAATAATTGACCTGTTGTGTGAACCTTCCGGTCTGAACGGCCACAGACGCCTTCAATTCATAACTGTCCACCGGTTTCATGATCGAAAGCGCGGCCATGACACTCGCCAGTCCGGTCGGATCAACGGTGCGCGAAACAATGGACTGCCGCAGCAAGGCGGGGTCGGACACCAGACCGCACCCGCTCAGCATCCCCGCAGTACCCACCGCACCGAACCAGAGCAACCATTTCTTTTTTTTCATGCCGTCTGCCCTCCCCTGCGTTTCGCCGTCCAACGCCGGAACACACCGGCGGCGATCACCACGACATAACCCGCCATGGAGAGCGGCAACCACGGAATGCTTGTCGGCGCAAGCAACATGATCTCCTGGTGTGAATAAAGCGATGTC
>JAJZZT010000183.1 GCA_021797415.1 Bacillota bacterium | reverse complement strand
GTGGGCGACCAGATTTCTGAAACACTGACGGTCCACCGCATCTGTTCAAAAACGGACGCCAGGAAGAGGACGATTGAACTCTTGCGCGAAGTCGGAATATCCGATCCGGAAATGCGTTACCGGAACTTCCCGTTCGAGTTTTCAGGCGGAATGCGCCAGCGCGTGATGATCGCTGTGGCTCTGGCCTGTGAACCAAGGCTGTTGATTGCCGATGAACCGACCACCGCGCTTGACGTAACAGTGCAGATGCAGATTCTCGCTGTGCTGCGCAAGGCGCAGAATATGCGGGGCATGACCACCGTCATCATCACGCACGATTTTGGCGTGGCGACGAATTTCTGCGATCGCATCATCGTGATGTATGGCGGACAGATCATGGAGACGGCTCCTGTGGGGGAGTTCATCAAACGTCCGGCGCATCCGTATACGATAGGACTCAAAGGATCCATTCTGGAAATCGGTGCGCGCCGTCAAAGGCTTGTCCCCATTCCCGGTTCATCGCCCACCATGCTCGAATTACCGACGGGCTGTCCCTTTGTCGATCGTTGTTTTTTCGCGGTGGACAGATGCCGCACTGAAGTGCCTGCATTGCGTTTTGTGGGTCCTTCGCACACAGTGGCCTGCCATCGTGCGGAAGAGGTGATGGAAGGTGTCTGCTGAACCGCTGTTGCGTGTGGAGGGACTATCCAAGTATTTTAAGGTGAAGAAACGGCAACTGCATGCCGTGGAAAATGCGTCGTTCAATCTGCATGCCGGGCAGACCATGGGTCTGGTGGGCGAAAGCGGATCGGGGAAATCGACGCTTGGCAGGACGCTTTTGCATCTCCTTAAACCGGATAAAGGGCGCGTAGTATTTGACGGGGTAGACCTCGGAAGACAGTCCCCCGAAGAACTGCGCAGAAAACGAAACGACATGCAGATGATCTTTCAGGACCCGCTCGCTTCGCTCAATCCGCGCATGTCGGTTGGACGAAGCATTGAGGATCCGATGATCATTCACAATTTCGGCTCCGCGAAGGAACGCAAACACAGGGTGGAAGAACTGCTGGAACGCGTGGGGTTGAGCCGCGATCTGGCGCAGACGTATCCGTTTGAACTGTCGGGCGGTCAGCAGCAGCGCGTCGGTATTGCGCGCTCACTTGCTCTCAAGCCGAAACTGCTCGTTTGTGATGAGCCCGTCTCAGCGTTGGATGTCTCGATTCAAATCCAGATCATCACACTTTTGCAGGACCTGCAACGGGAGATGAATATAACGAATGTGTTTATCTCTCACAATCTTGCGGTGGTGGAATATCTGAGTGATTATGTGGCCGTCATGTACTTGGGGGAGATTGTGGAGTACGCGTCTGCGGAAGAGTTGTTCAGGAGAGCGGCGCATCCTTATACAAAAGTACTGATCAACTCGATTCTCCAGATACCGAAAGAGTATTCGGGGCAGGCGGATTTCACGGTTGTACAAGGTGATATCCCATCCCCGCTGTATCCGCCGTCAGGCTGCCCCTTCCATCCGCGCTGTCCTATCGCCCGGGATATTTGCAGGGTGGAGAAGCCGCAATCCAGGGAGCTTGGCGATGAGCATATGGTTGCGTGCCACTTCCCTGAATGAAGCGTAGTTTGAAGGCGACGCTGGGGCGGGATTCCGTCGGGTCGATTTTATGAAGTGCGTACCGGAAGCGAAGGGAGCAGGCGAAAGGGAGGGACGATGGATGCCGGGATCCGAGATGCGCGGGCGGGTGTTCACCATGTTGACGGTACTGCTTCTTCTGTTGGCCATGACCATTCTGCGCGCGGAAATGATGCGGCCATCCACCGGGAATGGAGGTGTGTCAACGGATTTCCATGCAAAACGCGGCGGCCGGGTATCGAACGAAACGGACGCAGGGAACAGTGGGCGCACACGCGAGAACCATCAGACGATAAAAGGTTGTTCAAAAGGGGTCAGAACTCCCCGGCGCATTGCCGCGCCATCGCCAGAAACGCTCCCTCGCGTAACCCAAGAACGTACGCTCGGTCCGCATTTCTGGCTGCTTCCAGGGGGACATGGGATAAGGTCAACTGCACATTCGGTTTATCCCATATCCCATTGCACTGCGCGGGTCAACCCTGGCCCCTTTTTGAACAGGCTCGATAAGGAGATTGTTGGAACATGAATACACCTTTTGACCGAAAATTTTACAGTGTATTGCCCAAGGACTTTCATTGGGGAACCGCCACTTCTGCCTATCAGATCGAAGGGGCGGCGGCGCAGGGCGGTCGCGGCCCGTCCATCTGGGATGTGTTCAGCCAAATGGAGGGCAGGGTGAGGGATCAATCCAACGGCGATGTGGCATGCGATCATTATCATCGCTACGCGGACGATGTCAGGCTGATGCGCGAGCTCGCGCTTGATCACTACCGTTTTTCCGTTTCGTGGTCGCGCGTCCTGCCGACCGGATGGGGAAGGGTGAACGAGGAAGGGCTCGCTTTTTACGACCGTCTGGTGGATGAACTTTTGGCGGCGGATATTGCGCCTTTTGCCACCCTGTACCACTGGGATTTGCCGCAGGCGCTCCAGGAAATCGGCGGTTGGGAAAATCGCGATACTGCCCTGCGCTTTGCGGAGTATGCGGACATCGTTTACAGGCGGCTCGGCGACCGCGTCAAGCAGTTTGTGACGCACAACGAGCCGTGGTGTGTGGCGGTGCTCGGCCACTACACGGGCGAACACGCTCCGGGAAAGCGGCGCGATGTGGCGGCGATGCTGCGGGTGGCGCATCATGTGCTGCTGTCTCACGGATTGGCGGTCGACGCATTTCGCGCCTCCGGTGTGGAGGGCAAGATTGGCATTACGCTGAATCTCACCCCCGTGTATC
>JAJZZT010000039.1 GCA_021797415.1 Bacillota bacterium | reverse complement strand
AATGGCATTCCGGTTGTCGTGTTTCAAATTGGCGGGGCGTGAGGCGGTCAGTTTCGGCATGGGGGTTCGTGCTCCTATCACCCTATGGATCAGGCATTGCGTTTTACTATAATTAGTTAGGGATGATCCAAAACCATCTTATTACAATAACATACGCATGCTGAGTATTCAACCGCATGCGAGTATTCAACGCACTGGGCCGGGAATCCAGGCACGCGCATCTTCTAAATTCTTGCGGGCCGGAGACCCGATGGGACAAGGGATTAGGGTACTTGGGACAAGACAACAAATAATACGAAAACAGTTGGAAGGCAGACAGGAAACCGCAGGCAAATGTAGAAAGCTTCCAAGGGGCTAACACCCAAGGAGGCGATGCCACTGTGAATCGACAGTGGGCAAGAGGATTTCTCCTCAGTATGGAGGAACTGGGTCGAGAGATTCGCAAGGGGCGGTATCGCAAAGTGATTCCGCGCGGAAAGAGGTCGTCTTCACATCAATTGGAAAATATGCGTGCGCCCTGCTCGACCAGCTTGGCATTGGACAAACGGCCGATGGGCGGGTTATTATTTCGATTGCCATTGGTCTTTACACAGACCCTGTTGTTTCACTGGCACGGGACGCGGAAATTGCCGGACAATCCCTCAATCAATTCATCGATGTCTTGGCCAACGAAAGATTTCATGGGCCAACTACGGGGACGGAGATCTGAAGGACGACACAGCGTTCATCAAGAAATTTTTTGAAGATTCGGAACCAGGAAATGACGAGAATCGCATGTGATGCGTTCCGAGCGATTTGTGTCGAGTTATGGTGGGTCAGCAATGGACTGAAACGGAGGACGGATGATGGCTCGACAGATCAAATGGGGGCGGATTGTCCGCAAAGGCGCGCTTGGGATACTGGCGCTCTTGGCGGGGGGGCGCCGTGCGCGTCCGCGCTGGCGGCCGGAGGCGGTGCGTCCGCGCATGCCATCGGCCATGCAGGCGGTTCTCTGCGAGGGTACACACACCTTGACGCTGCAGAGGTCGACGCCTACTCCCGGCGTTTCGGCAGGGATCATGTGGCAGACGCGGTCGAGATCGCGACGGGCGGCAAGCAGGACCTGATCGTCGTTCACCAACCGCCGTCGCACGGCGGGTTGGCCAATATGATCATCACGGTTGTCGAACCGAACCGGCGTCTGTACAACTTTTCCGTCGACGCACAGTCTGGGGGCGCGATCCGGAAGGCGATGACCCGATCGGGGGAGATGGCGGCCGTGTTTGCCCAGGCCGGCGCCCACACGCAGCGGCTGTACGTGTTGGCTGCCCATGGAGGTCAGCCTTCGCTGATCGGCCGTTTCTCCGGCGACTCCGGTGTGACGGTGTGGCTTCAGGACGGCCAGCTTGAAATTGCGACCAACAACAGCACAGGCGTCATGTTCAAGGGGGCGAACGGCCGGCCGGATGAAAAGGCGCGCGTCACACTCACGCGGTACAACGGCAGCGCATTTGCGTCGGTCGGCGGGTTCACGGACGGGGTTTTCCAGTATGAGCCGTCTATGCAAACCAGTCCGCAATACGATGCGGCGGCGTTTATCGAGCAGCGCATGATGGGCTGTCGGTCGATGACTACTTGGCGACGCTTCCGCCGGAACTGGGCCGGGCTGTGGAAGAAATCGGACTGGGTGGTCTTGATGCGCCCGCTGTTCGAGAGCTCTGCACGCTGGCCGATGGTATCGTGCGGATGGTGGAACGGGAGTGTTTACAGGGGAATTGAGAGCCGGCGGACGCTCCATTTTCGCCCTGGTACAGCTATCCGAAATGGTCAAAGAGCGTATCCTGCCATCGGATAGCCGTATGATCCCCTTTTTGAACGCTCTGTAGTATGAACCGGACACGGGAAAATAAACCAGTCCTTTTTTGAAATTTATCTTTGCAATTATTGCGGATGTGATGTTATAATATTTCATGTCGCAAGATACGCTGGATTCCCAATCGTCAGACACGACACTGGTGCCGGGGTAGAGGTGTCCACCTCATGCGAAACCGCATTCATGTCCTGTGCTTTCAATTCTTGCGCCGCAATACGCAACACGCGGGGACAATAGCATGTTCACGGAGGAGTGCCATATGATTCGCCATTATGAAGGCGGGGACGAACAGGCCATCGTCGCGCTCTGGAATCGGGCGATGCCCGCCGATCCCATCACTCTGCCCCTGTTTGTCCGGCGTGTCCTGACTGACCCCAATTTTGATCCGCAGGGGGTGATCGTATGGGAGGAGGACGGCGCGGTGGCCGGATTTCTGCTGGCCGTCGTGCGCCGACTGCCCATGGCCGGAACGGACCTTGAACCTGAGAACGGGTGGATCACGGCTTTCGCCGTGGCGCCGGAACATCGGGGGCGCGGCGCGGGGAGCGCCCTGCTGGCAGCGGCCGACGAATTCTTCCGCAAAACCGGTCGCCGGCGGGTTTCTTTTTCACCCTATGCCCCGAACTATTTTCTCCCCGGCATCGACCCGGCGGAATATCCGACCGGAAAGAGACTGCTGGAGAAGGCGGGATTCCGCACAATGTCCCAGGCCGTCGCGATGGACAAGGAGCTCGTGGGTTTCCGCTACCCGGACGATGTGCGGGAGGCGGAACGGCGACTGCAGGGTGACGGTTATGTGTTTGAGCGCCTGACGCTGCCGCATCTGACCGCGCTCGTGCGGTTCAACCAGGAGTTTTTCGGCCCGGACTGGGCACGGGCGGTACGCGGGGGGGTTGCGGGAAGCCTGGCACTCGACCGCTTTCTGATCGCGCGCAGGGGGCGGGATATCGCGGGTTTTTGCATGTACGGCCTCTATGACGGGATTGCGGAACGCTTCGGGCCGTTCGGGGTC
>JAJZZT010000244.1 GCA_021797415.1 Bacillota bacterium | reverse complement strand
GGCTGTTCATCCGGTGAAACGACCGGTTCGGCCGGTGTCCCCGGCGGATTCGGCCACATCGCTTCCTGGGGAAGTTCGCGTTTTGCCTGCGACAAAAAACCGAACTACCGTGTCAGTTGTATCAACGCGACAATCACAAGGATTAGATCGGATGGGAGGAGAGTGGACTGCCCCGGAACTGAGTCATGGAAGGAGAGATTGTTAATACGTAATTGTGTTGACAACTCTTGTTTTCATGCTATATTCAGGATGGATTCTTGGTTTCTTTACTGGAGAAACGAAGTTGGAAAGGGATTTTGTGCAATATGGCCGGTGGCGCAGGCGATCTCAAATCGATCCAGGAGATCAACCGGCGCTTGGTGCTGCAGATGCTTGTGGAGCAAGCGCCTGTGTCGCGCGCCGAGATCGCCCGGATGGTCCAGTTGAGCCCGAGCACCGTCACAAGCGCGGTCGGAGAACTGAGCGGGGAAGGAATTGTGCGGGAGGTCGCGCGGGTCATTCAAACGGCGGCCGCAAGTCCAACCTGCTTGACGTGGACTGGGATGCGCGCCATGTCGTGGCTGTCGGTGTCGAGGGTGACCGCGTAACGGCGGCGTGGACAAACCTGCTGCTCCAGTCGGACATGCGGATCGACCTGCCCTTATACAGCGCGCCGACTGTCTGGCCGCGGCCCATGAAGCGGTGGAGCGGCTTTTGCAGGAACGCAGTCCGCACACGGTTGTCGGTATCGGGGTGGTTGCGCCCGGCTTGCTGGATCGTCAGGCCGGCGCAATCGTCAGCGCGGCGAACTACGGATGGCGGGACATTCCCTTGGCGGAGTCGCTTGAACAGACATTCGGGGTACCGAGTTGGATAGAAAATGACGTGAATGCCGCGGCGCTTGGCGAAAGATGTGCGGGCGCCGGAAGAGGACTCGACAACTTCGCGTATGTGCTGGTCGACCGTGCGGTGGGAGCGGGACTGTTGGTCGACCGGCGGCTGGCTCTGGGCACTCTCGGCAATGCGGGAGAGTTCGGCCACGTGACGATCGATTGGGACGGGGATGTGCGTGCGGGGGACGTGGATGCCTTGAACAGTTTGTTCGCTGGTCTGCTGTAAAGCGCAGACTGGTGGAGGAGGCGCGGGATATAGGCGCCGACTGGGAGGAACTGCTGGAAGGGTCCGATCGCCGTGCGCTGCTGAGTGAACTCGCGCAATCGAAAGGAAGCGAAGCACTGCGCGCGACCGCCGCGATGCTCGGAGCGGGCCTCGCCTCCCTGGTGAATCTCACCGATCCGCAGGCTGTGATTCTGGTGGGAATGTTTTCCGGAGACCCTGCGTTCATCGCTTTGGTGCAGGACGAGCTGGGGCGTCGCTTGCGTCATTTGCGCAGTGAAACGCCGCCGATCCTGCCAGGCGTGCTCGGCGATGCGGCGCCGCTCGTTGGCGCCGCCGTGCTGGCGTTTGAACGCGCAGGCCTGTGGGCGCGGGCGATTGGCGGCGTGAGCATCTGAGCGACTGCAACTGCGCGGACGCGCCGATGATGGGGAATACGCGGCGCAATCCAAATAAGCCTGTTCAAAAAGAGTTCTGCCCCCTTTTTGAACGACCTCTAAAACTGTCGCGAGAGAGGTTGAAGAATGAACGTGGACCAGGTGGTTGTCAAGCGCGCCACACCCGATGAGGTGGAGGCGCTCGGCAGGTTGTCGGACAGGGTGTTTCGCCCGGATATCGAACCGGGAACCGGTATGCCAAAGGAGTTTCCCCTGATGTTTGGCGGCGATAACGCCGCGAATCTGTACTATGTGGAGGACGCGGGACGCCCCGTCGGGCTGGTGGGAATGATGCCGGGTAGTGTGGTCACCTGCGGCGTGCGGATTTCCGTTGCCTCCATGGGATCAGTCTGCACAGATGCCGCGTATCGCGGGCGCCACTTTGCGTCGGCTATGATCGAGCGGGTGTTGGCCGATTTTGCGGCCGACACGAGCGTTCTGCTCGTCTCAGGCGGGCTGTCCATCTACCGGCGGATTGGGTGTGTCGATTTTGGCGCGTTTTACGCCGCGTGGCTGGATGCGTCGGCGGATGCTTCGTTGTTTGCGCCGTTTTCCGTGCGCCGCGTGGTGCCCGAGGAAGCGGCGGAGGCGCTGCACAGTCTGTACACGGCCGAACCGCGGCGTTTCGCGCGCACGCCCGAGCAGATGCGCGGCTTGCTGCGCTCGCTTGCGGCGCCGCACTTCCGCGCCGCGCCACATTCGCCCGCGGTGTTCGCGGCGGAGCAGGACGGTCGGATGGTCGCGTATGCGATTGCCGCACTCCCGAACCGGGCGAACGCACCCGTCCATCTCATCGAATGGGCGGGCGCCCGCGACGCTCTGTTCGCGCTTGCGCAGGCGGCCAAAGACGGATTTGGCGCGCCCGCTGCTCGGCTGTACGCGAACCGAGACGACCTGACTCTGCGCTCGCTGTTGCGGCGGGCGGGGGTGCTCATGGAAGAGGGGTCCAACCAGGGGACGCTGCGCGTGCTGAATCCGGAAATGCTCTTAAAAGAGTTTGGACCGGCGCTGGTCGAGCGCTATGGCGTCATTCCCTCCCTGCGGGAGAGCGCCGCGCAGGAGTGGACCGTCCGCTGGCCGCAGGGCGCGAAACAGGGAGAAGCGGTGCGGGATATGACGCTGCGCGGCTTCGCTGAACTATCCGCCTGGTTTTTTGGCCCGGACGGCCTTCAGATCCCGCTGCCCCGCACGGATGATCTGAACTACATCTGAGCCGCAAAACAGTTGGCGTGATCCGGGTACGGTCGGAGGTAATCCCATGTCCCCTTGGGACATGGGATTACCCAAGCTTCCACAGGCGGGAAACGGCAGATATAACGTTTGACTGAAGCCT
>JAJZZT010000395.1 GCA_021797415.1 Bacillota bacterium | reverse complement strand
GGTTTTCCCTCTGGTCCGACGCGCTGCAGGCGGCGCAGGAAATTGGACTGCTCCTTTATATTTACGACGAAAACTCGTACCCGTCCGGTTTTGCCGGCGGCCATGTGCCGTCGGAGTTGCCGGACTGTCTGGCGCAGTCCGTGGTCTGCTGGGAGATGACTGCGGAACAGGTGGCGGCCGATCCGCCGCCCGGGTCATCTCCGCTGCGCTCGGCAGGACCGTTTATCCGGGTGTTTGCCTGCGCGGACGACGGCGCGCCTTCCGGTGAGCTTCAGGTCACGCACGACATCACCAGCGAACCGGTCGCCGCGTGGCCCGCATACGGAAAGCGCTTCCTGGTCTTCGCCTGGGAACGGCCGCACACCACGCCGTGGTTGGGCGGTTTCGCTTTTGTCGACGCGCTCCGCCCGGAAGTGGCCAAGCAGTTTCTGAAAACCACCTACGAACGTTACAAGACGCATTTTGGCGCTGAATTCGGCAAGCGCATTCCCGCGGTCTTCACGGATGAACCGGCCATCTTCGCCAGCGCCGGCGCCCACACCGATGCCGCGCTCCTGCCGTACAGCGCATGGCTGGCCGCAAAATTCGCGGAGCGCAACGGATACAGCCTGCAGGATCACTTGCCGTGCCTGTTCCGCCACGCGGCGGGCGAGAAGATGCACGTGCCGCCGCAAAAGGTGCGGTATGACTACTACTGCACGCTGCGGCAGCTCTGGGCGGAAAACTTCGTCCAGCCGCTGTCGCGCTGGTGTGAGGAAAACGGCATCGCATTCACGGGCCACTATCTTGAACACCAGTGGCCGTTCGCTTCCGGCACGATGGCGTCGCCCGCCGTCATGTCGCTGTATGAATTCATGCACTGGCCTGCCATCGACATGCTCCTGACGCACCTGCTCCGGGAACGGCCCGCCGACCCCCTTCTGCTCACCATCCGCGAAGTGTCCAGCGCCGCGAACCAGTTTGACCGGGAACGGGTGCTCTGCGAGACATACGGCGCCGGCGGATGGGATTCGACGTTCGCCGATTACAAGCGCATCGGCGACTGGCTGATGGTGCACGGCGTCAACTTCATCAACCAGCACCTGACGTACGCTACGATCGTTGGCGCGCGCAAGCGGGACCACCCGCAGTCTTTTGACTGGCGGCAGACGTGGTGGCAGGAATACCGGTTGTTAAACGACTACCACGGTCGGCTGTCCTACGCCCTCTCTCAGGGCAGGACGGTCAATCGTATCCTCGTGTTGCATCCGACCACCACCGCCTTTCTCCTTGCGCCGGGCGAAGAGAAAGGGAATCTGTTCCAGGGCGATGTCCCGACCCATCCGGACATGCGGACATACGTCCATCTGCTGCAGTGGCTGTCCGACGGACAGTGGGATTTCGATCTTGGCGATGAATTCATCATGCAACGCCACGCGCGCGCCCTGTCGGGAAAGATGGCCGTCGGATCCCGTCGCTACGATGTCGTGGTGGTTCCCGAGGCCATGCGGCACATGAACGCCGCCACCGTGCGACTGCTGGAGGATTACGTAAAATCAGGCGGAACAGTCCTCTTTCTGGGCGATCCCGCCGTGTACGTCGAAGGGCTTGCGAGCGACGCCGTGCGGATCCTTTCCGGTCTTCCCGGCTGTTTCCTCGTTCGGACGCTCGACGGACTGGCAACCCGGCTGGACCGCCTCGTTCCCCGCAGGCTGAGATGGCGCGCGGCTGTCGGTGAAGGAGTGGCGCACCTGCGGCGGGAGTGGAGTGACGGCTCAAGTGTGTACTTCATCGCGAACAGCCGCAGCGAACCGGTCTCCTCCACCTTGCAGATCGCGGGTTCGCACGTCGAGAAATGGGACGCTTTCACAGGCCAAATCGAGGATGTCGCCTATGAGCGGCGCGACGGGACGGTCGTGACGGAGATGGTCATACCCCCGTATGGATCCGCTCTGCTGCGGGTGACGGAAAAGAGCAGGCCATCCGATCCCGCCGCGCCTGCGCGCCGGGAGACAAAACGCGCCGCACTGTCCGCGCTGCCGTGCGGAGAACTTGTCATCCTGCCTGAGGAAGACAATGTGCTGGTCCTTGACTATTGCGACCTGCGCATCGACGGTCTCGAATACAGAGATATCCACACGCTGTATGCCGGCCATCTTGTTTACGAGCACCGCGGCTATCCGGAAAACCCGTGGGACAACGCCGTGCAATTCAAGCGGCGCGTCGTGGATGCCGAACCCGCGACAACTGGCGGCTTCACGGTCGTATACCGGTTTGCGGTCGCTCCCGAAGCCCTGCCCGACCGTCTGCGGGTGCATGTGGAACGGGGGCGCAGCTACGAACTTCGGGTCAACGGGCAGCGCGCGAAGTGGACACAGGGCGGGGAGTGGCTGGACGAGCACATGAACAGCGCCGACATCCGGCCGTTTGTCGTACCGGGTGACAATGAGATCGTCCTGTCGGCCCCTTCGTTTAACGTTCTGCTGGAAATTGAACCGATCTACCTGCGCGGCGCATTCGCGGCGCGAAATGTCGGGGGACACTGGCGCGTGGAACCGCAGGCGCCGTGGCGGACGGGTTTTTGGCCGGAACAGGGATACCCGTTTTATGCGGGTTCCGTCTTGTACAAAAAGAGCGTGCACATTCCGGATGGCGCAGGGAAGATCGTCGTCCGCGCGCCACGCTTGCAGGGGACCGTCGCCTCCGTGCTGGTCGACGGGCAGATGATTGGACTCTTTGGCAGCGGCCAGGAAGACGCGGTGGATATCACGTCTCTCGCACGCCCGGGTACGCGCGAGGTCGCTATCCGCGTCTGCGGCAGTCTGAAAAATGCGCTCGGCCCCCATCACGACCAGAACAAGCCGCGCGGGACAGCCTGGCCGGGCATG
>JAJZZT010000568.1 GCA_021797415.1 Bacillota bacterium | reverse complement strand
CGATCTACAAATACAATCGGGAATCGTTCAAGAGACAGCCTCAGAAGATCCTTGTTATAGATTTCTCCGTCCATAGGAAAGATGATCAGTCCATCCACTCCGGACTGAAGAAAACCTGTGATGATCTCGCTCTCCCTCTCATGGTCGTTGCCTGAAAAATCGACCAATGCGCGCGCTCCGTTTTCCGCAAGGCCCTCCAGCATACCGCTCAACAACCGCCTGGAAAATCCGTCCTGGACCGCGCTGGGAAGGATCACGCCGACCACAGTCGCCTTGTGCACCATCCGGCGTGGCGTGTTATCAGCAGCCCGCACCAGAGACGGATCCTGCACAAGAGGCTCTTTAACCCGTTCTTTCCGTTCCGCTTCCGGCTGCTCCCTCACCTGCTCATCTTCGTTCGCGTCTTCAGATGACTGAAGCACTTGCATCGCTTCCGACCGGACAAACGTCCCTCTCCCCTGAATGCGGACGATTAAATCTTCCGCTTCCAGAATGCCGAGCGCCTTCTTCACGGTGGATACGCTGACCTGAAAGCTGCTGGCCAGTGTGGTTTCCGGCGGCACACGGTCAACCAATGTTCCTGCGCGAATCTGTCGACGAAGGTCGTCAAGCACCTGGGAATATAGGAGCTTCTTCACCTATATCCTCCTCTCGTAACGGTTCAGGTGTTCATTGGAAAACATTTCATCAGACATTTGATTCATTCATTTGTTTTTTTATTGCATGAATGTATCATATAATCAAAAGAATATGATGTCAAGATGAGGATCGCTAAAATCATAAACTGCCCGGTTGATCAGACAGCACAAACACGCCACCGCCGGACAGGCGACAGGCGTGCGAAAGGGCCACCGCCCCGGCGGTGGCCCTGATTGGTTCCTATGAGATGTCAAGATTCTGGTTCCGAGATATTATGGCAACCTTCGTCAACTCTTCAACACATCCAGCCACGGCGTGTTGCGGTGCCACGCAAGCAGGGTTTCGCGCAGGGCAAGTTCCGCGCCGTCCGGTTCTCCGTCCGCCGCCGCATTGCTCCACTGATAGGGATCCCGTTCAAGATCGTAATAACACATCCGCTCAATCTCCACAGTGCGCAGATCATTCTTTAGCTGCATCCCGTATAGATGAGTGAGCGTACGGATGCCGATGGAACCGCCATCCGTTTCAATGATCGCGGAGTTCATGTTGAGCGACTGCCGCTCCCCCGTCAAAATGGGTCGCAGGCTTTGTCCTTGTGCGGTGTCTGGAATTTCAGCCCCGGCAATATCCAGGAGCGTCGGCAAGACGTCGATGATCTGCGCAACCTGCGACTGATTTCCTGCCGCCGCCCACTTGTCCGGAGCGTGGAAAATCAGCGGAATGCGAATGGCTTCCTCAAGGAGCGTGCCTTTATTGAAACGATGGTGACTGCCCAGATGATCCCCATGGTCCGCCAAGAACACGATCACCGTGTTTTCGTCCAGACCGCTCTCTTTCAGGCTCTGCCTCAACCGTCCGACGCAATCGTCCACCCAACTGATCGCCCCATAATAGAGCGCCGTGAGTTGCTTGATGTCGAATCCGTCCGGAAGCGTCAGCGTATGGGGCTGTTTTAGATCATAGTACAGGAAATCCCACAGATAAATCTTGAACCACTCCTCGTTGTGCGCCGGCCTCCCGTCTTTGAACACATTGGGACGAAGCGCGACCTCGTCCGGGTCGTACATCTTCAGGTAACGTTCCGGCGCATCCGCCAAGGGCATGTGGGGCGGCGAAATATTGTAGTACAGGAAGAACGGTTGTCCATCTTCCCCGCATTCTCGAAAGTAGCTTTCCACAGCGCAGAGTTCGTGGTCGACGCTGTAACCTGCGACAATCTCCGTGTTGCCGTTGTGATCGATGAAGGTCTGATTGGTATGCCGGTGATGGACAAAGGGATAGACACTATGGTCAAACCCAAGCGCGTTCGGCGCTGACTGGATATGCCACTTTCCGATCGCGGCCGTCCGATAGCCCGCTTTTTTCAATTGCTCCGGCAATGTCGGGGCGAACATGGATACCCGGCGGGGCGACGGATATTCCGGCATCGTCGAGCGTCCGTTTTCATCGACAACGGCATCGTTGCCCAGTCCCCCGATACACGTTCGGCTGTGTTGCCCGGAAAGCAGGCAGGAGCGGGCCGGCATACAAACCGGGTTATTGCTCACGGCGACATCGAACCGCACACCTTGTGCAGCCAGTCGGTCAATATGGGGAGTATGGACAATCGAATTCCCATAGCAGCCCAATTCAAAAGGGCGCAATTGATCGCTCATGCACACAACGATATTGGGTTTTTGAGTTTTTTGACGCATGGTCAACTTCCTCTTCCTCTTTTTTGCATCGCCGATCGCAACTCCGGGGAGTTCTGCCCCCTTTTTGAACAACCTCTATGGGGACACCGCCCTGATGACGCGGACTCCCTGCGTCTCCAGCATGCCGGCGTATTCATCGGAAACCGCGCTGTCCGTGATGACGGCGGACAGATCCTGAACGCCGCAAATCGTCGTGAAGTCCTGCACCCCGAACTTGCTGGAGTCGGCCAGCACGATGACCTCGTCCGCAATGCTGATCATCTTCTGTTTGACGAGCGCCTGCAATTCGTTCGATTCGCTGATCCCGCGCTGGGCGTGAACCCCTTTGCAGGACAAAAAGGCGCGTGCGACGTGGTATTTTCCCAGCGACTGCTCCGCCGTGGGACCGACCAGCGACATCGAGCGCGCCGTCAGGGACCCGCCGCTCAAAATGACGCTGATCTTGTCTTTGGCCGCCAGGCCCGTCGCCACACGGACCGAGTTGGTCACGACTTTGAGCGGCATGTTGGGCAGGGCGTTGGCCAGGCACAATGTGG
>JAJZZT010000301.1 GCA_021797415.1 Bacillota bacterium | reverse complement strand
TGACTGAGGAAGTTGACAGTCATTGGTATGGATCGTATACTTACAGGTGCGTATACCTACTGATTGACTTGATGGTGTCTGTGGATGACAGGATCTGTGACACATCCGGTTGATCTCGACATGCAAGGCGGCGTCCTCGCCCATGGTGATGGAGCTGGGAGGCTGGGTACACGATGTCCCCCATAGAGATTATGCTGGTTGTTCTATTGGCGCTTGCCGTCATCGTGGGATCCGTTTTGTTGTGGATGACGATGCGCGGCAAGGCGGTGGAGATGTCTCTCGCGGTCGCCCGCACCCAGGCCGAACAGATTGTGGAGACGGCGAGGCGCGAGGCGGAGAGTCGGGTTAAAGAGGCGAGTCTTGAGGCCAAGGAAGAGGCTCACCGCATAAGAAACGACGCCGAACGGGATTTGCGTGAACGGCGGCTGGAGATTCAAAGATTGGAGCGGCGCCTTTTGCAAAAAGAAGAGGCGCTGGACCGCAGGAGTGAAGCCTTGGAGAGACGGTCGACGGAGTTGTCGGCCGGCGAACAGACGGTTGAAGGGCTTCGGGTAGATGCGGAAAACCTGGTGCATCAGCGCGCCCGCGATCTTGAACGCGTCGCGTCCATGACGCGCGAGGACGCGAAGGAGTATGTGCTGAACCAGGTTCGCCATGAATGTCAGCATGATGCGGCATTGCTGATGAAGGAGATCGAACAGCAGGCCAAGGAAGAAGCGGAACGCAGGGCCAAGGAAATCATCGCGACGGCGATTCAGCGGTGTGCGGCGGACCATGTGGCGGAAACCACCGTGTCCGTGGTCAGTCTGCCGAGCGACGAAATGAAAGGGCGGATCATCGGTCGCGAGGGCCGTAACATTCGCACGCTCGAAACGCTGACCGGCGTCGATCTCATCATCGACGACACGCCGGAAGCGGTCATTCTGTCCGGGTTCGATCCGATCCGGCGGGAGATCGCGCGCACCGCGTTGGAGAAGCTTGTGGCTGACGGCAGGATCCATCCTGCCCGCATCGAAGAGATGGTGGAGAAGGCGCGCCGCGAGGTGGAGGAGAGAGTCCGCGAGGAAGGCGAGCAGGCGGTGTTTGAGACTGGCCTGCACGGCATTCATCCGGATCTGGTGAAGATTCTCGGGCGCCTCAAATATCGCACCAGTTATGGTCAGAATGTCCTCAAACACTCGATCGAAGTGGCTCACCTTTCTGGATTGATGGCGGCTGAGCTTGGACTTGACGTCAATATCGCGAAGCGCGCCGGATTGCTCCATGATATCGGGAAGGCCATCACGCATGAGGTGGAAGGTTCTCACGTCGAAATCGGTGTTGATCTGGCGAAAAAATACCGGGAGCATCCTGTGGTGGTGAACGCCATTGCGGCCCATCACGGAGATGTGGAATACATGTCTGTGGTTGCCGTTCTGGTTGGATCGGCGGACGCTCTGTCTGCGGCCCGCCCGGGCGCGCGCCGGGAGTCGCTTGACGTGTATCTGAAGCGGCTGGAGCGGTTGGAGGAGATTGCGTGTTCCTTTGCGGGCGTGGATAAGTCGTACGCCATCCAGGCGGGCAGGGAAGTGCGCATTATCGTCAAGCCGGAGCAGGTGGACGACGCTGAGTCCATTCGGGTGGCCCGTGAGATCTCGAAGCGCATCGAGGATGAGCTCGATTATCCGGGGCAGATCAAGGTTACTGTTATTCGCGAGACAAGGGCAGTAGAATACGCAAAATAAGGCGGCCATGCGGCTGCCCTTATTTTTTGGAACGGGAGCGTGTTGCGGTGAGGTGGCTGTTCATTGGGGATGTGACGGGAAGACCGGGTGTGGCGTACGTTTCGTCCATATTGCCGGGAATGATCGACCGGTTGCGGCCGGATCTGGTGGTGGCAAACGGTGAAAATGCGAGTCCGACGGGGCGGGGCATCACGCAAGCCGCCATCGCTCTCTTGTATGACGCGGGCGTCGAAATGATCACTCTCGGCAATCATACGTGGGATCAGCGGGATACTCACGGAATGATTGACCATGATGAACGGATCGTGCGCCCGCTCAATTATCATGCAAGCGTTCCCGGGAAAGGATATCGGGTCTGCCGGGTGGGCGATCGACGGGTGGCGATCGTGAATGTGCTGGGCCGGACGCATATCGGACTGTACGACTGCCCGTTTGCCTCCGTCGACAGAGCGCTTGACGAACTGCGCGGGGTCGCGTCGCACTGCATCGTCGACATCCACGCCGAAGTCACTTCGGAAAAGCTCGCCTTGGCGTGGCATCTGGCGGGCAGAGTGTCCGCGGTGGTCGGGACGCATACTCATGTACAGACAGCGGATGAGCGGATCTTGCCCGGCGGGACCGCGTACTTGACGGATGTCGGCATGACCGGGCCGTACAATGGCATTCTCGGCGTGCGCAGGGAGATCGTCATCAAGCGTTTCATCGACCAGATGCCTGCCCGTTTCGAGGTGGCGGACGGGCCGCGACAGTTTTCCGCCGTGTTGATCGATGTAAATGAGACAGGCGGGGCGACCGCGATCGAACGGATTTTCATCCATGAAAATACGGAGGGTTGACGCATGTGGCGCGGGCACATCGTCGTGGACGGTCACGCGGATATTCTGCACAGGATGAGCGGCGGCGAAATGGATTTTTATGATCCGTCCGCCTTGCTGCACCAGAATTACCGCCGTCTCAAGGAGAGCGGCGTCGATCTGCAGGTGTTTGTGACATTTGTGGAACCGGATGTGTCCCAGGGAGAACAGTTGTACAAGGTGTTCGCGTCATTGAGAAGGTTCCGGACGCAAGTGGAGCGTACGGGTGTGGTGCAGGCCGTCAGGACGAAAAGCGACCTGCAGGCGATGGCGCATTCGCTGCGCGGCGGC
>JAJZZT010000113.1 GCA_021797415.1 Bacillota bacterium | reverse complement strand
GTGACAAACAGAATCTCCGGGTAATAGACGTTCACTTTGTAATACAGGTTTTTCTCTGGAGTGATCATCCCCAGGAGCTTCATCCTGTCTGTATCCATCCCGTTGCGAATAAACTCGAACTCCCGGTCCCCTTGAAACGCATGTCGAATATCGTACAAAGCGCCAAGGACGCGCAGGCGGGAAGCCTCATAGTCCCCGTACTCCCCTTCATCCCCGATAATCGTGAGCAGGGACATATAAAGACTGTCGAGATCAGGATAATCCCCGGATATTACAATTCCGCACAAGTTGGGAGTATTGCGGAGGGTTAGCATGCATGTTCACCTGCGTTCGTGTGAATGTCAATCCTAACAGGGAGCATTTCTGGCGATGACGCGGCAATGCGCCGGAGAGTTCTGCCCCCTTTTGAACAACCTCTAAGTAAGTATAGCCCAGAATTCGGGGATACGGTTGAAACAGTCACAACGGTCAGTCCAACAGAAATTTCATCGCGGCACATTTGTGATGCATTGGTGATGCATTGCTTTCCATACTGGAGTTGAATACACTCAAATAAACGCATTGCTACGGAGGAAAACAATGAGTCCGCATCATGCCAACTCAGCCTACATCGTATATGTCGGAACCTATTCTGAGTCCGACGCGCCGGGATTGCACGCATTTTATCTGAGTATCCACGCGGGCATGGTCCAACCGATTGATTCTCTGACCGGCGTCGGGAATTCTTCATTTCTCACCCTGCACCCTCATAAGGACGTGCTGTACACAGTGAGTGAACGGGAAACAGGCGCAGAAGTCGTGGCTGTCGCCCTGCTTCCGTCAAATCGTATGGAGATCCTGAATCGCCAGGCATGCACGGGATCCGCCCCTTGCCACCTAAGCCTGAACAGCACCGGGACACATCTGATCACAGCCAACTATACGGGCGGCAGCATCAGTCTCTTTCCCGTGCTGCCAGATGGCCATATCGGACCGGAAACTCAGTGCATAGTCCACCAAGGGAAGAGCGTGCATCCGGTGCGTCAGACCGAGCCGCACCCGCATGCCGCCGTCTTCGATCCGACCGACCTCCGCGTACTCGTCCCTGATCTGGGGACGGACCGCGTGGCCGTCTATGAGATCGACGGCGACCAACCGCGGCTCTCGCTCCAGCGCGAACTCAGAATGCCGGACGGCACAGGACCGCGGCACATCGCCTTTTCTCCCGATGGTTCGCATCTGTACGTGATCAACGAATTGAACTCCACCATCACCGCCTGCACCTACGACCCGCGCGACGGAATTATCGAACCCGTGCAGACGGTGGCGGCCGCATACGGCAATGCGCCCGAAGAAAACTTTCCGGCAGGCATCGCAATCTCCGCGGGCGGCGACTTTCTCTACGCGTCCAACCGCGGTCAGGACAGCATCGCCGTGTTTGCCGTCGATCGCGAAACGGGACAGTTGCGGTATAAAGAGCAGACCGCGACCACAGGCAGGACTCCAAGGCACTTTGCGATCACTCTCGACGGTCGCTATTTGCTCGCGGCCAACCAGGACTCGGACAACATCACAACGTTCGAAATCGATCCAAAAACGGGCGGTCTCGAACCAACTTCATGCAAGGTCCATGTTTCGAAACCCGCCTGCGTGATCGTGCGACCGCCTCTCGCCCCAAGATAACATCCCTTGCGCACGAAAGCCAAGGCAGGGAAATTCGGCGCTATGCCATCCTGCCGCCATCCCGCTTGTCGTAGACCCGCGAACGAACAACTCGCCGGAGAGTCCGGTTTCGGGGCCGGACTCTCCTCGTCTCCGAGATCACGCGAACTCCACGCAGACGCTGACGACCCTGAACGGTGCGACGGAAAAAGAGAGGGCTCCATTGTCGTCGCGCTGGATATCCTCACCCTGTGCGGCGGCTCCCGCGCCCTGCGCCGCATCCGCCACAGCCTCCTCGTTCAGATCCACGAAGTACGCCTTGGCGACTTTTTTGAAAAAGCGCAGCACCGCGCGGGTCGGGCGGCCGTCGGTCTCATACAGGCGGACGATCCACCGCCGCGCAGCCGGCGCAGCCGCAGCCGCCTCCAGCGTCTTCACGGCCGACAGGGCCACGCTTCCCCCCTCGATCCGAAGGAAGCTCTGCTCCAGCGGCAGCACGCCCGCCGAAGGCGCCGCGGACACCACACTCAGCGGGTGGTCCGCCGCGGCGCCGCGCAGAATCAGGTCACGGGAGTTCCCGCCCGATACAGGGCTCAAGAAAAGGCTGAACGCATGTTTCCCGATCTCCGGATACGGATCCGGATCAAACGAGCTGCGGATCAAAGTGACCGCCAGCGAATCGTCCCGCCCGCGAAACCCGTGCTTGGAATCGGTGGCAAGCAGCAGCGACCGCCCCGCGGCATCCTGGTTGACCGCGACCGCAAAGCGGTTGGCGGGAACATCCAGGTCCATGGCGGGCCGCTCGACCACCCCGAACGGCACGTCATAGACAAAGCGCGAGCAGTCATACGCCAGCGGTACATAGAAACCCAGTTGGGGAATCCCCGCGCCGCGCTCGCCGATCTCCCGCCAGTCGCACTCCACGTCATAGCGCAGCAGCGGACTGCCCTCATCCAGGGAAATCGTCGCCTTCAATGTCGACCGCGAAAACGCCGTCTCCACCACGATCGCCTGGCGGATCGCGCCCGGCCCGGCGGGCACGCTGCGGATGCGCACATTGTCGACCAGGTCCTGCACGTCCATGTACCGTCCCACTTTCCAGGCGGTCATGCCCTGGCTCTCGTCTTCGCGGATCAAGCGAAAGACCCCGGCGCTGACCGATGAAACGAGTTCCTCGCCCGTCCCCTTGTCCACCATCGACGCGAGGGCGCCCGTGCGGGGATCGAAC
>JAJZZT010000024.1 GCA_021797415.1 Bacillota bacterium | reverse complement strand
GCGTCCGTCTGGATGAATTTCTTGCAGGACAAAAGAAGCAATTTGACGTGATTCAGGCGGGGAGCCTGAACGCCGCGCGGAAATTTTCCGCGACAGACCAGGCCGCTGTGGTTGTCGCGATTCCCGCGGATTATTCTTCGAAGTTTCAATCCGGTCGACAGGCCAACGTCAATGTGGAAGCGTCAGGGAACCATTGGACAGACCTGTCCGTTGTCCGGGCGATGATCAACACGTACGGGACGCGTATCGGCGACATGAAATACGTCGCAGGGCAGGCACACCCGGGGACCGCGCCGCCCGCTCCCGCGCGTGTGCGGTTTTTGGGTGTCATGGTAGGCATTCGTCCTGTCACTGCAGGCTCGTATTATGCGATCGGCATGATGGTGTTGTTCCTGCTCTCTCATGCGATCACGAGGAGCAGTTCGATGATCCGCGAGCGGGACAGCGACTGTTATCGGCGGATTGTCGCGTCTCCCTCGTCCCGCTACGCGATTGCAGGTGGGCACTGGCTGGCCAATTTTCTGGTGCTGTTCGTCCAGGGCGCGGTCCTTTTGACGTGTGCGAAGTATCTGCTCAGCCTGCAGTTTGGACCTGTCCCGCAGATCGCTTTGCTCTTGTCCGCCTACTGCGCATCCCTGGCCGGGATCGCGGTTTTGATCGGGAGTTGGGCCACGAACCTGCAGGTCGTAGAAGTCCTTGGCGGGATCGGATCGAACATCGCGGTGGTGCTGGGAGGAAGCATTTTTCCTGTGTACAGCTTTCCTCGCGCGATGCAGTGGATCGCCCATGTCTTGCCGAATGGGCTGGCGGTCACCACGCTCGTCGATAGCGTGAGCGGGATCGCGACGCCGGATTTGACCGTTCCCGTCGCGTACCTGATCGGCCTGGGCGTCCTGTTCGGATTGATCGCGGGTTTGCGGTACGGCCAGCCAGCCTGAGGGGAGTGACCTTACGATGAGGATTCAGTGGACGATCTTAAAGCGCTACTTTCTCTATTTGCTGCGAAGGAAAAACGTTCTCGTATCCATGCTCGTGATTCCGATCGTGTTTACGTTTGTCTTTGGCGTCGTGCCGGCCATGGGCAACCATACGCTGACGGCTGCGGTCGTGGACCAGGATCACACGGCCATCTCCCGCGGGGTGATCCGGATGATCGCGCAAACGTCCGGGTATCAGGTGAAAGAGATCCCCTTGGCCCAGGTGCGCAATGAGATTCGCGATATGAAGGCCAGCGTGGTGATCGTCTTGCCGCACGGGCTGCAAAACCGGGCGCTCCACCATCAGAACCTGTCCATATCATGGGTCCCGTCGCCGAATGCGGGCGGGAGCTTCACCGGTGGCTTGTTGCAACTTCGGGAGGATTTGCAGCAATGGGTCTTGACGGGCAGTCTGGCCATGCGCCGGGCGCAGTCACGCGGCGCTTCCGTCATGGTTGCCGCGCAGGCGTTTGTGCGGGGCATGGAGAATGCACAGGATATCCGCTCGCCGATCCAGACCAGCAGCACGGCGCTCACGGGCGGCAAGCCGCAGAACAACGCACTGAACTCCAGCCAACGGGTGATGATCGGTTTTGCCGTCATGTTCATCATCTTCGTGGTTTTTGCAAACACCAACCAGATCTTTCAAGAAAAAACGGCCGGCACATGGGCACGGCTGAAAGCCAGTCCCGCATCTCGCGCAAACGTATTGGCCGGGTATGGACTGGGGTTCTTTGTTACCGGGTGGCTGCAGTTTCTGATCCTGTACGGCGCCAGCCGCTTTCTCTTTGGCATTGCGGTGCCGCTGAATCTTTGGACGGTGCTCGTCATCTCTTTGTACGTGCTGGCCGTGTGCGGAATTGCGCTCTGCATTGCCGGCGTTGTCAGGACGGGAGAGCAGCACATGATGCTCGGCACGTTTCTTGGCATCGCCACGAGCATGCTTGGCGGGTCCTATTGGCCGATCGATGTGGAACCGGTCTGGATGCAGAACCTGTCCTGGTTCGTGCCGCAGAGCTGGGCCTTGGCCGCGTTTCAGGCAGCGGCGGCCGGCAGCGTTTCGCTCGCCGCGATCGGGCTGCCCATCGCGGTACTGGCCGCTTACGCCATCGCGTTGTTTGGAGCAGGGATGATCCAGTTCAAGTACTCGTGACCATACCAAAACGAAGCCGCCGATCGGAGCGAAGTCTGACTTAGGGGACATGGGATAAAGTCCTCTGTGCAGGCGATCTGATTCCAGATATAGCGTTTGAGGCTTCAGTCAAACGCTATATCTACGTTTACTCGCCTGCCGAAACTTGGTTTATCACATGTCCCCTAGCACACCGATCGGCGCAACGCACGCACAAAGTTCGGACGGGTAGTGAAAGTTTGGCGTGGTCATGACGTCTATCATGATATAGGGGGGCATGTAATTGGATCAAAACAGGTATACAACCTCGGAGATAGCGGATGTAATAGAGGGAATGTTTTCTGACCACAAGGACGAACTGTATCGATATTTGACGCACGCTATTGGTGATGGAGAAGAAGCCAAGGACCTGCTGCAAGAGACTTTCATTCGGGCGATTAAAGGTCTGCCTGGCTATAGGAATGATGCATCCTATAGAACATGGCTGTTCATGCTCGCGCGAACTTCTGTCGCGGACTATTTGCGACGCAAGAGGCGCAGGGAAAGACTCCTGATAGGACGACTTGGGGAACTTCTGCCTCTCTTTGATAAACACACGATTGATCCGTCGACACACCTCGAAGGAATCGAGGTGTGTAATCAATTATGGACGGGCTTGCGATCCTTAAAACAGGAGGGTCTGTCAATAGTTTTGTGTAAACTCTTTTGTCAAGCCCCTCGCCGTTCGATAGCGTCTCACCACCTCCATGCAATCTCTACCATGTATGTTGCGG
>JAJZZT010000524.1:11689-19672 GCA_021797415.1 Bacillota bacterium | reverse complement strand
ATCTCTGTGTTGCGCACAAGTCGATGAGCCAGGAAACTCCGATGGCGACGTTGGAAACCCCCGCCTAGGCGCGAAGCGCCAGGCGGAGGGAAGTTCATAGTACGTTTATTCCCGTTTTCTCGCCCAATCGCGGTTTTTCATGTAAAGATGGCTTGAGATTCGGGTAGCGTTGGGAAGTCGCTGGGGGCGAATTAGCACGCAACAACTCGAGTGGACGCATGTAACCAGAGGGGCTGTCCCTCGTGGTGTGTATGTGTGCACATGCGGATGCAGTGATTTCCTTTAAAAATCCTGCCGCAGCACAAATCCTGCCGCAGCACAAATCCTGCCGCAGCACAAATCCTGCCGCGGGGCCTTGACACACCGGGCGATCATCGATATCATATTTAGCAAAATTGGATACGTGTCGAAGAACAGGCGAGTAGCGCCGGCGGAGCGGACAGAGAGAAGCGGACGTGGCTGGAAGCCGCTTTGTGCAAGCCGGCGGGAAAGACACCTGGGAGACGTCCTATGCAAATAGCGGCCGGGATGGCAGTCCCGTTATCCAAAATGAGCGCTGTGGCGCGCCGCCCGTTTCAGTTCGGGCGGGAGGCGCGGCGGAAAGCAGGGTGGCACCGCGGGTGAGAGACATCGCCCGTCCCTCGGGACGGATGGTGTCTTTGTGTTTATGTGGAGACATTTATCGTGCGAAACGCCATGCGAAAAACGAGGGGATGAAGTCGTGGCAGACTATGCGAAGCCGCGCGGGACAAGCGATCTGACTCCGGACGAGGCGCGGGAGTGGCAGGATGTCGAAGCGCTTTTGCGCACGACCTTTCACGTCTATCACTTCCGGGAGGTTCGCACGCCCATCTTCGAGCACACGGAGGTGTTTGAACGCGGCGTCGGCGATACGACCGATATTGTGCAGAAGGAGATGTATACATTCACCGATCGCGGCGGCCGCAGTGTCACACTGCGGCCGGAAGGGACGGCGGGCGTGGCGCGGGCGTTTGTCGAGCACAAGTGGTACGGCGGGCCGCTGCCGCTGAAACTGTACTATATGGGACCGATCTTCCGTTACGAAAAACCGCAGGCGGGCCGGTACAGGCAGCACCATCAGTACGGCGTCGAGGCGCTGGGATCGGAAGACCCGCGCCTGGATGTGGAGATCATCGAATTGGCGGACCGTTTTTTGCGCGCGGCAGGCGTGCGCTCATTGCGGCTGGAGATCAACTCGGTCGGCTGCCCGGTCTGCCGCAAAGAGCACAGGGAGCGGCTGCTCGCGCACCTTATGCCGGCGCGCGACAGTCTCTGTGCGGATTGCCAGGGGCGGCTGGAAAAAAATCCGCTGCGCGTGCTTGACTGCAAGATTGACCGCGACCGGCCGCTCGTGGCGCAAAGTCCGACGATCACGGACCACCTGTGCGGCGATTGCGCGGCGCATTTTGCGCAGGTGCAAGATGGACTGGACGCGCTCGGCGTGCCGTATGTGGTGAACAAGATCCTGGTGCGCGGGCTGGATTACTACACGAAAACGGCGTTTGAATTTATGGAGGACAGCATCGGCGCGATGAGCACGATTCTGGGCGGCGGCCGTTACGACGGCCTGGTGCGCACGCTCGGGGGACCGGAAACGCCTGGCGTCGGCTTTGCCGGCGGCATGGAGCGCCTGATGCTCGCGCGGCGAGCCAACCAGATCCCGGAGGCGGGAGGGGACGCCGTCGATGCGTTTGTCGTCGGCTTTGGCGAAAACGGGCGCATGGCGGCGCTGCGGGCGGCAAAGGAGTTGCGCGACGCGGGCATCACGACGGAAGTCGACTATACGGATCGGGGTCTTAAGGCGCAATTGAAGACGGCGGATCGTCTGCGGGCGCGCGTGGCGGTTTTGTGCGGCGATGACGAGGCGGCGGCGGGAACGGCCGCGGTGCGCGATCTGGCGGAGAAACGGCAGTCGAGCGTCATGTTCCGGGATGTGGCAGGGCATGTGGCGCAGATCTTGGCAAACGTGCGGGGGAGAGGAGAGGGAAGCGTTGAAGCGGACGCATGAGAACGGAAAGTTGCGGTTGGAACATGCAGGGCAGGACGTTGCGCTCGCCGGTTGGGTGGCGCGGCGCCGCGATCTGGGCGGCGTGGTGTTCATCGACCTGCGGGACCGCTCGGGAGTTGTGCAACTGGTGTTTCGTCCGGATGTCAGCCAGGAGGCGCTCCATGACGCCGACAGGCTGCGCAGTGAATACGTGATCGCCGTGAAAGGCGCCGTGATCGCGCGTGATGCGGATTCCGTCAACCCGAAGCTGGAGACGGGAGAAATCGAGGTGATGGTGCGCGAACTCACTGTGTTGAACATGGCGAAAACACCGCCATTCGCGATTGAGGACGGCGGGCCGGTGGAAGAGGCGGTGCGCCTGCGCTACCGCTATCTCGACCTGCGGCGGCCGCAGATGCAAAAGACATTGCAACTGCGCCATCGCGTCCTGAAAAGTGTGCGCGACTTTATGGACGGACACGGATTCCTGGAGATTGAAACGCCGTATCTGACAAAGAGCACGCCGGAGGGCGCACGGGACTATCTGGTGCCGTCCCGCCTGCGGCCGGGCGAGTTTTATGCGCTGCCACAGTCGCCGCAATTGTTCAAACAGTTGCTCATGGTGGCCGGCTATGAACGCTATTTTCAACTGGTGCGCTGTTTTCGCGACGAGGACCTGCGCGCCGACAGGCAGCCGGAATTCACCCAGCTCGACATTGAGGTATCGTTTGCCGACCGGGAGTTCATCCTCGACCTGATGGAACAGATGGTGGCGGAACTGTTTGTAAACGTGCTTCGAGTTCCGTTGGAGCGGCCGTTTATGCGGTTGACCTACCGCGAGGCGATGGAACGTTTCGGTTCGGACAAACCGGATCTTCGCTTCGGCCTGGAGTTGCGCGATGTGTCGTCGGTCGTGGCTGGCAGTGAATTTAAAGTGTTTGGCGATGCGCTGGCGCGCAAAGGACAGGTCAAGGCCTTGGCCGCGCCGGGATGCGGCTCCTACAGTCGCAAGGAGATCGAGGAGCTGGGCAAACTGGCCGCCCGCTATAAGGCGAAGGGGCTTGCCTGGATGGCGGTCGAGGAGGGCGGCGCCGTGCGCTCGCCGATCGCCAAGTTTTTCACGCCGGAGCAGTTGTCCGGCATCATTGCGCAATCCATGGCGCGACCGGGCGACCTGATCCTGTTTGTCGCGGACCATGCGCGCGTGGCGGCCGATGCGCTCGGGGCTTTGCGGACGCACCTGGGCAGGACGCTCGGCCTGATCGAGGAAGGCGTGCACCGCTTTCTTTGGGTCACGGAGTTCCCTCAGTTCGAGTACGACGAAGAAGCGGGCCGTCATGTCGCGATGCACCATCCGTTCACCATGCCGATGGAAGAGGATCTGCCTCTGCTTGAATCGCGGCCGGGCGATGTGCGGGCGCAGGCGTACGATCTTGTCTTAAACGGCTACGAGATCGGCGGCGGATCCACGCGCATCCACCAGCGCGCCACACAGGAGCGCATGTTCGCCGCGCTTGGTTTCAGTGCGCAGGAGGCGGCCGAGAAGTTCGGCTTTTTCCTCGACGCGTTTGACTACGGGGCGCCGCCGCACGGAGGGATCGCGCTGGGAATGGACCGTCTGGTCATGCTGATGGCGGGACAGGAGTCGTTGCGCGAGGTGATCGCATTTCCTAAGACGGCCAGCGCAGCGGATCTGATGGTCGAGGCCCCGTCGGAAATTTCGCGGGAGCAGTGGGACACGCTGCGTCTGCAACCGGCGCCGCCGAAAAAGCCGACGCCGCCCGCCGTTGTGGAACGTGTCTGAAAGAAAAGGGGCGCCCGCTCTTTCGGCGTGCAGCTGGCGCTGAAAAGGTCCGCTCCCTCTCTCGGCGTGCAGCTGGCGTTGAAAAGGGGCGCTCCCTCTCTCGGCGTGCAGCTGGCGTTGATATCCTCGAATCTTGGTGCGCCGCGCCTGGTTGGACTGTCGGTGGAACGATGACAACTTCTTGCGAGTCAGGAGATGGGACCATGCATGCCGTACAGCGTCACACGCCGCTCGCCGAGCGCATGCGGCCGCGCAGTCTCGCGGAGTTCGTGGGACAATCGCATCTGCTTGGCGGCGGCCGCCTGTTGCCGCACGCGCTTGCGCGCAGGCAGGTGCTCTCCTGTGTCCTGTGGGGACCGCCTGGCAGCGGCAAAACGACGCTGGCCCGCCTGATGGCCGACGAGGCGGGCGCGCGGATGGTCGAACTGTCGGCCGTTTCCTCGGGTGCGAAAGAGTTGCGCGAGGTGTTCGCCGCAGCGGATGAGGAACGCCGCCTGTACGGTCTGGCGACCGTGCTGTTCGTGGACGAGATTCACCGTTACACCAAGGCGCAGCAGGATGTCCTGCTCCCCGCGGTCGAGCGCGGCACGGTCTTTCTGGTCGGGTGCACGACGCAGAATCCGCGGATCTGCCTGACGGGCGCCCTGCTGAGCCGATTGCGGATCTTCGCTTTTCGCCCGCTCGACGCGCAGGATGTCAAATGGGCGGTCGATATGGCGCTCGCCGACGAGGAGCGGGGATTGGGAACGGAACGACTGCGGATTCCGGAGCCGCTGCGCGCACTGCTCGCACAGCGCGTCGGGGGCGACCTGCGCAAGGCGTTGAATGCGCTGGAGTGGACCGCGCTGCACGCGGAGGAGGACGAGGACGGCTGGCGAACGGTGAGCGCATCCGACATAGAAGAAGCGCTTGGCGTCACGGCGGGAGGGCTGGAAGAGTCAGAAATCTATGATATGCTGAGTGCATTCGGGAAATCGTTGCGCGGCAGTGACAGCGATGCGGCTCTGTACTGGTTCATGCGGATGGTGGACGCCGGGGCCGACCCGCGCATTCCGGTGCGCAGGCTGATCGTCCACGCCAGCGAGGATGTCGGCATGGCGAACCCGCAGGCGATGGTCCAGGCGGTCGCTGCGCTGCACGCGCTTGAGGCGGTCGGGTTGCCGGAGGCGCGCATTCCGGTCGCGCAGGCGATCATCTATGTCTGCGAGTCGTCCAAATCCAACAGTGTGGTGGTTGCCCTGTCGCACATCGAACAGGCCATCGCCCGCTATCCGCATGCGGTCGTTCCGGCCCATCTGCAGGACAAGACCTACGAGCGCGACTCGCCGAACCGCGAACCCTACAAGTACCCGCACGATTATCCGGGGCACCACGTGGCGCAGCAGTATCTCCCGGACGAACTCGCCGGGGAAGTATGGTACCGCCCCGCCGGTCAGGGATCGGAGGCACGCATCACGCCGCACAAGTTGCGAAATGACGCATCGCAATGAAAAGAATGCTAAATCGCTCACAATTGACTGGATGGCACTGTGATACTATTTGAACGTGCCGTGAAATGGTGGTGACAGACTGGTGAAAATTTCAACCAAAGGCAGGTACGGTCTTGTCCTGATGGTTGATCTTGGGATACACGGGCGCGAAGGACCCGTATCGTTAAAATCGGTTGCGGAACGAAAGAGCCTTTCGGATCACTACCTGGAACAATTGATTGCGCCGTTGCGCAACGCGGGCTTGGTCAAGAGTATTCGCGGGGCGTACGGCGGATATCGCCTGGCGCGGCCCGCCGATCAGATCACGACAGGCGAGGTGCTGCGGGTGCTCGAAGGGCCGATCGCGGTGGTCGACGAAACCGGCGATGGCCTGGAATTGTTCTGGGATCGGCTGCGCACGAGCATCGAGCAGGTTTTGGAACAGACGACCGTTGCGGATCTGATCGATATGTGGGGCAAACAGGATGCGGGTGCGCTGATGTTTTACATTTGAACGCACAGCATGGCGGAGAGGGGAGCGGGATGGACGGCAGCATCTATCTGGACAATGCCGCGACCACGCGACTTCATCCGGCCGTGCGGGATGCGATGGAACCGTTTTTCGGCGATGTGTTCGGCAATCCGTCGAGTCTGCACCACGCCGGCCGTGCGGCCAGGCGGGCGGTCGAGCAGGCGCGCAGTGATGTGGCGGGCGCGCTTGGCGCCGAGCCCGACGAGATCGTCTTTACGGGCGGCGGCACGGAAGCGAACGTCCTCGCCCTGATGGGCATCTGGCGCAAGGCGAAGAAACCGGGGTTCGTGACGTCGGCGATAGAGCATCACGCGGTGCTGAATACGGTGCCGTTATTGAAGGAAGCCGGCTGCGATCCGAGGTTGGCGACGCCCGGGGAAGACGGCGTTCTAACCGTCGAACGGGTGTTGGCTCAGATGGACGACCGGACCGGTTTGGCGAGCGTCATGTGGGTCAACAACGAAACCGGAGCAATCCAGCCGATCGTCGAGTTGGCGCAGGAACTGAGCGAGCGGGGCGTCCTGCTGCACACGGATGCCGTGCAGGCCATCGGCGAGTTGGCGATCGACCTGCGCAGGATTCCGGTGGCCGCTCTGGCGATCAGCGCGCATAAGATCCACGGGCCAAAAGGCGTCGGTGTACTGTTTTTGCGCCGTGGCACGCCTTTTTCGCCGCTTGCGCAAGGCGGCGGACAGGAACGCAACCGCCGCGGCGGCACGGAGAACGTGGCGGGGATCGCAGGGTGCGCGAAGGCTGTCGTTCTGGCCGCAAAGCAGCGCGAGGAAAGGGTGCGCGCGCTGGGCGGCCTGCGCGAGCGATTCTGTCAACAGCTCGACAGGGAGCTTGACGGTGTGCGGTTTCATGCGCAGACATGCGCGGTCTCCCATATCGTGAATGTCGCATTCGAGGGTGTGCTGGCCGAGACGCTGCTGATCGATCTCGATTTGCAGGGGATTGCCGCGTCCAGCGGCTCGGCGTGCACATCCGGTTCCCTTCAGGTGTCGCACGTGCTCACGGCTATGGGAATTCCTGAAGCAGAGGCGCGGTCCTCCGTGCGATTCAGTTTTGCGGTGGACAACACGCTCTCGCAGGTTGAGGACGCGGCGCACATCGTTGCGGACAGCGTGAGGAGATTGCGGCGACTATAAAAGGCCTGAATTGGACAGGCTTTTGGAAGATGTTGAAATGCGAGGAGAGTGTAGAGATGGAACGGTGTCCGCATTGCAATTGCCGGGATATTGGGAAGATCGGCAATAACCAGTTCTACTGCTGGAATTGTTTCATGGAATTCGCGCTGGTCGGCGATGAGGTCAGGATCTACCATGTGGATGAAGACGGCAGTCTGGTCGCATTTGCGCCGGAACCGCTTGAGGCGGAACCGAGGTCGGCTGCGGCCGCATCGTAAAAACATCAAACTCCGCCTGCGAAAGACGACAGGACGGCTCCCTTTTTAAACAGCCTCTTTTTGGCCTGGGAGCCGTTCTTTGCGTGTATGACGTTTGCGCCGTGTTATGATGCTGTGAGAGAAGGTGGCAAGGAGGGCGATGATGGAGACAAACGCACTGCGCATCGCAATCGCACTGATCATTTTTGCCGCATTCCTGTTCATCCAGCGCAAGCAAAAAAGAATTTCTGATTCGTACCTTGAACGGTTGAAGATGGGACCCAAAGCGCATATGGAGCACCTGGCGGATGAGGCGGAGTGGAGGGATGGGGAGGAGCGCGCGCCGGACGGCGACGGGAGTCCGGCAGGCGCAGTTGAGGACGGCGACGCGCGGGAAACGGGTCCAGGGGAGCAGTGATAAAGTCCGCAGAGCAGGCGCGCCACCATCAGCAGGATAAAAATGGGCTGGGGCTTCGTCATCCCCTTTGCTCGTCGCGAGTTCCGCGAAGCGGTGTCTGAGCAGGAGCCTTGGGACATGGGATCCAGTCTTTGAAGGGCAGGCGATGCGGGTGGCTCCCATGTCCCCGGGGGATGGCGAAGACTGGCAGAAGACATTTTCAAGATAGATGTGCACTGCGCGGCATATACTGTTGCCGAACAGCTTGTACGTCTGAAGTTGGAGGATGCGCCATGAAACTGCAGGATCGCGCGGACAGAACACTCTATTCCGCCGTCACCACCCTGCTGGTCCTCGGCTGCATCGAATTGCTCGGGCAACTGCGCGGT
>JAJZZT010000524.1:0-11679 GCA_021797415.1 Bacillota bacterium | reverse complement strand
CGCGGTTTCTTCCTTGATATCTGGCACATCGTCTGGGCGGTCGCCGGACCGCTTGTCGTCGCCCTGATCGCGACGTACGTGCTGCGGCCCGTGGTGGATCTGCTGCACGCGCGCCGCGTTCCGCGCACGGTGGCCATTTTACTGATCTATATCGTACTGGCCGCGCTGGGCGGCGTGGTCCTTGTGAATCTCATGCCGGTGTTCGGCGCGCAACTGGGCGCTCTGCTCAAACAACTGCCCGCCTTTGTGACGGTATTCAACAACATGCTGGATCATCTGTCCTTTGCCGCACGCGTTTTGCCAAACGGCGTCCGGCTCGGATTGGAACGCGCGCTTACCGCTGCAGAGACGGGTGTGGTCGCGTGGCTGTCCGGGGCGTTGCTCGGAATCCGCGATATTATCAGCGGCGCGGTCTCGGCTCTGGTCATTCCGTTTCTCACATTTTATCTGCTGAAGGATTATTCGCTGTTCACGCAGTTGGTGGTGCGGTTGTTCCCCGCCGCCCGGCGCGACGCGGTGGCGCGCATTCTGTCCGGCGTGGATCATTCGCTCGGACTGTATGTCCGCGGCCAGTTGCTGGTCATGCTGCTGGTCGGAACGGCAACGCTTGCCGGGCTGCTCGTCGTGGGGATGCCTTATGCGCTTTTGTTGTCTTCCATCGTCGCGTTGACCAACGTGATCCCTTACGTGGGGCCGTTTCTTGGCGCAGCGCCCGCTCTGCTGATGGCGTTCGGCGTCTCCAACGTGATGCTGGTCAAGGTGTTGCTGGTCAATCTCGTCGTACAGCAGTTGGAGGGCAACGTGATCTCCCCGTGGATCATGGGACGCACGATGAACCTTCATCCTGTCGTCATCCTGCTTGCCATTATGTTTGCCGGAGAGACGGGCGGAGTGGTTGGACTGATCTTTGCGGTGCCGCTCCTGGCCGTGCTGAAAGTCGTCTGGGAACAGGTGCGCGCGTCGCGAACCGGCGCGTGAGCAAGACCGATTGCGCAAAATGGCGCCGGCGCCATTATCAGGGGGGGCAGTGATAAAGCCCGCGATGCATTTGGCATGGCCTTGTGATGGCCGCAACGGTTGAAAGGCCAAAGAACCACACGGGGAGGAGACAGATCATGTGTGAAACAAAGTGGGAGAGGGTGTTCGCCGCCACGGCGCGCGGCAGGTTCGAAGTCTTCACGCACGGCGAGGGGCGTCCTCTGTGCGTGACGCACCTGTACTCTGCATTCAATGAGACGGGAGACCGTTTCGCCAACTGCTTCACGCCGCATCGGCAGGTGTTTCTGGTCAATCCGAGAGAGGCGGGCCAGTCGCAAAAGGCCGCTGAGGAAGCGGAACTCGATATGGAAGAAACCGTGAAAGACCTTGAAGCTGTCCGAAGATCTTTCGGTTTCGACAGATGGGACTTTGCCGGCCACTCCACAGGAGGTATGCTGGGTCCTCCTGTACGCAGTCGCGCACGGCGCCTCATTGACATCCCTGATCGTTGCCGGGGCAGCCGCGTCCAATGAATACGTTTCGCAGCCGGACTGTATCTATCATCCGGAGCATCCGCAGTTCGAGCGCATGCAGGAGTTGCGCCGTCTGCAACTGCAGGAGGTACTCTCCCCGGAACAGCGTTCTCGCCATGCGCGGGAGATTGCGTGTTTCTCTCTTCACCGACCCGAACGCTATGAATCCTACTTTTCCGGAGATGTCTACAAACAGACGGCGGCGCGGCGTCTCGCCCATTTTTCCCAGGTCGATTTCCCGCGCTTCAACCTCGTTTCTCATCTGTCCCGCGTCACTGTGCGCAGCCTGGTGCTGTGCGGGCGGCACGATGTCCAGTGCCCGCTTCGCTGTTCGCGCGAAATACACGCCCACCTGCCCGCCTCGCGGCTGGTCGTGTTCCCGGACAGCAACCACTATCCATTCCTCGAAGAACCGTCGGCGTTTGCGGCGCAGATCGCGGACTTTCTGCAGGACTGAGATACACCTTTCGTCCGCCGCAAGATCAGCCCTCAGACGGATGCTGTGAATCTTCCCACTTGCTAGAATACCACTATCCAATCATATCCGCAGAAGGTAGTGGTGCCCTCATGTCCAACCCGCCTGCCGCCGGAACCGATATCCGCTTTAGGACGGCATTCTTCCGGCTGCTTCACCTCGGCAAACGGTATCTGCCGCTGTATGCGGTCCTGTGCCTGCTGGCCCTCCTGTCCTCCGCGGCCGGCGCGCTGATCGCCCAGGTTCTGCGGCTCATTGTCAATGCGGCTGTCGACGGTCGCGCCGCTTTATTGACCCAGTCGCTGATACTGGGTCTCGCCATCGTCGCGACCATTGCCGTCAGCCAATTTCTGTCGAACTGGATCAGCGCCGTGGTGGACAATCGGTCGGTCCTCTGGCTGCAGGACACGCTGCTGCGCAAAGTCATGCGCATGCCCATGAGACAGTTGCGCGATTACCACAGCGCCGATTTGCTGAACCGCCTGCACGACTCCGCAAACGAGGCGCAATCCGCTCTCAACCAGCAGGGAATCAAGCTGTTTCGCAATGTGGCCGCTGTGTTGATGACGCTTGCCTACCTGGTTTACATCAATCCGCTGCTCGCGCTTGGCGCCGTGCTGATCGCCGCTGTCGTTCCGCTTGTCATCGCGCCCCTTGGCAAGCGCATGTCGACGCTCTACATGCGCCGCCAGGAGGCGTACGCCGTAGAGCAGGCATTCGTGCAGGAGAGCATCCAAGGAGCGGAGGTCGTCAAGAGCCTGTCTTTGCCGCCCGCGATCCACAGACGGTACCTTGCGCTGTCCGGCGCGGCGCTTGGCTGGCAGCGCAAGGTGCTTCTCGGCGAAGCCGTGATGTGGCGGGCGCAGATGCTCGTCTACATCATCGGCCTTCTGTACGCTCTTGGATTTGGCGGTTATCTGGTCGCGCGCGGGGTGCTCGACTTGGGAGCCGTCGCCGGGTTTCTCGTCGCCTTCGGCAACCTGATGCAGCCGGTCGGGCAGATTTCTTCGCTCTGGCCGCAATTTCAAAACGCGATCGTGCAGTCACAGCGCGTGTTCGAACTGCTGGACCAACCGGACGAACCGCAGGCTTCCGACGGCGCGGCCCGCATCGACATATCGCGTACTTCCGTGGCCGGAGCGGATCTTCAACTGCAGGATGTTTCGTTTGGCTACCAGCCGGTCCAGCCGGTCCTGAACGGCCTCACGCTGCACATCCCGGCGGGCCAGACGACGGCGCTGGTCGGGCCGAGCGGCGGGGGCAAGAGCACGGTCATCCAACTGTTGCTCCGGTTCTACGATCCGGACGGCGGCCGCCTGCTGTTTGGCGGGAACGACCTGCGAACTGTGGACGCAGTGGACTGGCGGCGGCAGATCGGTTTTGTCCCCCAGGAGACGCTCGTATTTGGCGGCACGGTCTTTGACAATATCCTGTGCGGCCGTCCCGGCGCCGCGTCAAGCGAAGTGCTCCATGCGGCTGAACTCGCGCGCGTCGACGATTTTGTGCGGCGCTTGCCCCAGGGCTACGAAACGCAGATCGGCGAGCGCGGCCTGCTCCTGTCCGGCGGCGAACGGCAGCGGGTGGCCCTGGCGCGCGCCCTGTTGCGCGATCCGGCGATTCTTCTGCTCGATGAGCCGACCTCCGCCCTGGACAGCGAGAACGAGGCGCTGCTCCAGGCGGCGCTCGACCGTGCGATGCGCGGGAGGACCACGCTGGTGGTTGCCCACCGCCTCTCCACCATCCGCCACGCGCAACAGATCGCGTTCATCCGCTCCGGCCGGGTGGTGGAGAGCGGCACGCACGAGGGCCTGATCGCCAGAGGCGGCGAGTACTGTGCGCTGGACGAAGCCAGTCGCGCAGGGAGCGGGGCGGCGGGGCGGACGGGGAGCGGCGAACCTGCCGCGAAAGAGGGTGAGATCGCATGATGGAAATGAAACTGGCCACGGCCAGTCCGAAGCGCGCGACCTGGTGGTCCGCCCTGCGCATGCTCTGGCCTTACCAGCGGCAATATTGGCTGCCGTTTGCCGTCGGCGGAGTGCTCATCGGAGCCAATATCGTGTTTGAGATCGGCGCGGGCGTCGCCCAACAATACTTTTTCGCGGATATGAAACCGGACCGCCTCGGCGCGCTGTTCACCCTGATGCGCGACTGCGGCGGCATCGGCCTCGGTTTGATCATTTTGGCCGCCGTGCAGTACTTCTGCCGCCATCTCGCCAGTGCATATGCAACCCGCGCGCTCAATGCCGCCTTATTGCAAAAAGTGCACCGTTTCCCGTTCGCCTGGTTGCAGCGCTTTCACTCGGCGGACCTGGTCTCGCGCCTGACCAACGACACCGGCCTGGCGAACAATCTGCTGTCCTCATTGATAGACGACGTGTTGTATCAAATTCTTTTGGGCGTTGTCGCCCTGTGGTACCTGCTTGGCATCAACTCCGCCGCCGCGCTTGTCGCCATGCTGGTGGGCCCGGTGCTGTTCGCGCTGGGACGGTTTTTTGACGGGCGCATCCGTCGCATTTCGGAGCGAATTCAGGAGCAGGATGCGGCGATTCGCGCGCGGGTCCAGGAATCACTGCAGGAGATGGCGGCCATCCGCGCCTTCGGTCTTGAGGCGCGCACGGTCGCGGACTACGCGGACGGCCGCGCCGGGCAAAATCGCCTGAAGCTGCGTCGGGAGTGGATGCAGTCGGCCATGTGGCAATTGGTGTTTCTGGTGCAGGGCAGCGCGCAGATCCTCTCGGCCGTGCTGGTCGCCGAGCGCGCTTTGCACGGGAGCGTCTCGCCCGGCCAGGTGATGACCTTTGTCTTTCTCATGTCCAATGTGCAACAGCCGTTCATGCGCATGTCCCAAGTGTGGAACGACATCCAGAAGGCGCTTGGCGCCAGCGACCGCCTGCGCCGCTTGGACAGTGTGCCGCTTGAGCGCGGCAGCGCGACAGTGGGCCCGCCCGGCGTTTATTCCGGAGCAGAGGCGGTGCGGGCCGATGCCGATATGGCCGCCGCCGGGAAGGGGAGGGCCGCCGACGTTCATGTCGGCGCAAAAGCCGATGTCGGGGCTGGGCAGACTGCCGATATTCATGCCGGCCAAGCCGCCGCCGGAACAGGTTTTCCGGATGATGGATACGCCATCGAAATCCGCGATGTGACATTCACGCCCGGACGGGATGCGGGCATGGCCGACTGGATCGATCCGTCCGCATTATCCGGGGTCGGCGCGCTGGAGGAACCTCTCTTTCGCAACCTGCGGCTGACGGTGCGGCCGCGGGAAACCGTCGCGCTCGTCGGGGCCAGCGGCGCCGGGAAGACGACCGCCGCGCGTCTGCTTTGCGGCCTGTACCGGCCCGAATCGGGCGATGTGCGGATCGGCGGCATTTCCATCCAAGCCGAACCGGAGCGCGCCCGCCGGATGCTTGCGACGGTGACGCAGAATCCCTATCTCTTCAGTGGCACCATCCGGGAAAACATCGCATTCGGGTTGGACGGCGCAACCGATGAAGCGGTTATGGAGGCGGCGCAGCGCGCCCAGGTCCACGAATTTGTGGCGGGTCTTGAACAGGGTTACGATACGGTTGTCGGCGAGCAGGGATACAGGCTCTCCGGCGGTCAACGGCAGCGGATCGCCATCGCCCGCGCCCTGTTGCGCGATGCGCCGGTGCTGATTCTCGACGAACCGACATCCGCCCTGGACAATGAAACCGAGCGCGCGATCCAACGCGCACTGGAGGACCTGTCGCACAAGAAGACGCTCGTCATCATCGCGCATCGACTGTCGACCATCCGGAACGCGGACCGCATCATCGTGCTCGAACGCGGCGGCATTGTCGAGGAAGGAACGCACGGTGAACTGCTTCAACGCGGCGGCCCCTACGCCCGTCTGATCGAACTTCAGGGCGGCTGACGCGCGAATCAATCGCCTTTCGCAGTGCAGTCGTTTGTCCGATCGTTATTCTGGACCGGCCGAACGGGTGCGGGGTATGCGCAAAAACAGCGGTCATGGGCGCAGAAAGCAACGAGTGCGATTCAACCGCTGGTTGAGCACGCATGCCATGGGGTGGGGAACAGTGCGCCTCGTGATTTTTAAGATCGACTTTCATAGTGCGGGCTGCGGGCAAGGAGTGCGCTCAACCGGCGGTTGTACCAGTATTCAACCAATCTGCACTTGCGGTGTTCCCTGCATCCGTGTCACGCTATGGGTGCAGATCAGATCATGCAAATCGGTGCGGGGGCGATGGGTTCGATGGATATGCAGGCGTTTGGCGAAAGAATTCGAGCGCTGCGCGTCAAGTGGGAAATGACTCAGCAAGAATTGGGCGAAAGGCTCGGCGTGACCGCCCAGGCGGTGTCCAAGTGGGAAAACGGGATTGCGGGACCGGATATCGCGCTGTTGGCGCGCCTCGCGGGACTGTTGAAAGTCTCGATCGACGAACTGTTCGGCCTGCCGCCTGCGTCGTCGCCTGCGACCGGTCGTGAGAATGAACCTAGCGGCGGCGAAGATGCTGCGATTGGCGGCAATGCGGAGACGGGCGCACCCGGCGGAGTAGACGGGGTCTCAGACGAGAGTCCGGCAGGTGACAGTGAAACGGTGGATGACGACGATCACGGTGTTTCGGGTGAGCAGGATGCTGACAAAACCAGTAACCCACACAGGCCGCACGGACCAGACCGGGAACCGCACGAACCAGGCTGGAAATCGCACGGACCAGGCTGGGGACCGAACGAATCAGGCTGGAAATCGCACGGACCGGACCGGGAACCGCACGGACCAGGCCGGGAACCGCACGAATCGCCGTGGAGAGGCTTCGGGCGATCCATCAGGCGGTCCATGGAAGCCGCCTGGAATCCGGCGCAGTGGGAAGAGTTTGGCAAACACATGGCGGCGGAGATGCACAGCACCGTGGATCCTGACCGCATCCGCGCCGAGATAGAGAAAGCCATGCAACAGGTGGACCATGCGGTGATACGCGCTTCGGTACGGCGCGCAGTGCGCAGTGCGGGGATGCGAGCGCGGCGCCGGAACGGAACGGAGGACGAAGGAATCCACAGCGCTTGGGACTATTGCCCGGTCTGTGAAATCCGCTACCCGCAGTCCCTGCATCATTGCGCGGAGTGTCACGAAAACTACGGCGACGACGAGCGTCATTGCGCGGTCTGCCACGAGAACTACGGCGGTGACAAGAGTCACTGCGCGGTCTGCCATGAAAATTCGGGTCTTGATGAACGACACTGTGCAGTCTGCCACGAAAACTACGGCCGCGCCGAACAGCACTGCGCAACCTGTCACGCCACCTACAATGAGGATGAGACGCACTGCAAGTACTGTCACATGACGTACGGTGGCGGCGAGGCGCACCGCTGTCCGCGCGCCAGTTGACCGACGGGCGGGGGCCTTTATCCCGCCGCGTCCCCCGGTCCGCCGCGTCCATAGCTGTGCAGAGGAGCGGCGATCCGCTCCAGCGATTGGCCTTCCGCCTTCACGCCGATCCACAGTTCCGTCAGTCCACCGATCATCATCAACAGCGCTCCGATCATATACCCGTCAAAGACATCGGAGATGGATCCGCTCTGGATCAATGCGCCAAAGATCGGCGGAGCCGCAACTCCGCCGACCAGTGTGCCGATCGCGTAGATGAACGCGATGGCCATGGCCCTGGCTTCCACAGGGAATACTTCGCTGGCGGTCAGGTAGGCGGCGCTTGCGCCGGCTGACGCAAAGAAAAAGACGATGGACCAGGCGATCGTGATCGTGACCGCCGACAGCATATGGCCTTCAAACAGCAGTCCAGTAAAAACGAGCAACACGCCCGAAAGGATGTACGTGCCGGCGATCATGGGCCTGCGCCCCCAGCGGTCAAAGAGCGGGCCGAGCAGCCAGGGGCCGAGCAGGTTGCCCGCCGCAAACGGGAATATATAATACCCGACATCCGCCGGGCGCACGCCGAAAAACGCCGTCAGGACCAGCGCCTCGGTAAAAAAGATCGCATTGTACAAAAATGCCTGCGTCACCATCAGGGAGAGAGACAGGACGGTGCGCTTCGGATAGGTGTGCAGCATCGTGCCGACGATCCTGCTGAATCCCACCACCTGTGAGGGATCGATCGTGATGGTCCAGTCGGGTCGGGCGAGAACGCCATGCTGCTTGCCCACCTTCTCTTCGATGTCGCGCATGACCGTCTCCGCCTCGTCTGTCCGGTGATGCGTGATCAGCCAGCGCGGACTCTCCGGGACCAGGCGGCGCACCAACACCACCGCGACAGCCAGGATTGCGCCGAACAGGAAAGATACGCGCCAGCCCCAGGTTGGGCTGATCAAGTGCGGATTCAACAACAGGATGGATTCGGCGCTGCCCACGGCCGTGCCGATCCACCAACTGCTGTTGATCGCCAGATCGGCCCAGCCGCGGTGCGCCGCGGGGATGAGTTCATCAATGGCGGAATTGATCGCCGCGTATTCTCCGCCGATCCCGATGCCGGTCATGAAACGGAAGACCGCAAAGGAAGGGGCGTTCCACGCCAGACCGGACAGGACCGTGAAGACGGCGTACCAGAGCAGTGTGAACATGAAAAGCTTCTTGCGTCCGAGGCGGTCTGTCAAATAGCCCAGCACGAGCGCGCCGGCAACGGCCCCGGCCAGATAGAGTCCATCGGAAAACCCAATCTGCGCCGCGCTGAGGCTGAGTCCCGCGTGCGTCTCCAGCATCGGGCCGATGGCGCCGACAATCGTGACTTCAAGGCCGTCCAGGATCCAGGTGATGCCCAGAGAAATGACGACCAGCCAGTGCCACCGGCTCCAGGGAAGGCGGTCGAGGCGAGCGGGGATGTCCGTCACAACAGGCGAAGCGTTCAACGGCATCTCTCCCAAAAGGAAAAATCCTCCGGTGTCCGCCGGAAAAGCGCGTTCCAAGCCGGTGGATGGAGGTGGTATTTACAATGAATTCATTTTCCAGGCGCGATCGTCATACTTAATTGAGTATAACACATGTCCCCGGAAAGAGGTTGTTTAATGAGCCTGTTCAAAAAGTGGGCAGGGTTGACCCACGCAGTGCAATGGGACATGGGATAAACCGAGTGTGCAGTGGATGTTATCCCATGTCCCTCTGGAAGCAGGCAGAAATGCGGACCGAGCGTACGTTCTTGGGTACGTGAGGGAGCATTTCTGGCGATGACGCGGCAATGCGCCGGGGAGTTCTGCCCCCTTTTTGAACAACCTCTTAAAGGCGGTCTTGCGGTTGCGCAACGTATCGATCACACTTCGGGCGCCGGCATGCCGAAACCCGACCACTCTTCCTTGGATGGCCCGTAGAGGCCGGGCACCTGTAGGCCGGCCTGACGCATCAGGACGGTCATCTGGGCGCGATGGTGCACCTCGTGTTGTATGAGAAGGCGCAGAGTGAATCCGTTTTTCCATTCATCCCCATACATCGTACTGGTCTTTGCCAGCGTCTCGTCTGTCCATTGGGTCTGCACCGCCGCGATCATTGCCTCGCCGACCTGTCTGTACGCGGCGGCGATTGCGCGGGCCGTTTGGGGAATCGGGTCATGGTCTGTCGGCCCGTCGAATCTCAACCCAGTCTGCGGCAGCATCTCCCCGTACGTTCCCACCAGATGCCATGCCAGCCGACGCAAACTGCGGAATCCCGGCGCGATCTCCTGGGAGAGTGATTCATCCGTGAGGGCGTCCAGGATCTTTTGGGTTCCCGCCGCTTCATTTTTCCATTCACCCACAAAATTGTCGATCGTATAGAACACGCGAATTCCTCCTCCGAAGTCTCATCTATCCTGTGACCCACTCTGTGCGGCGGATGTCGTGCGGGCCAATAATTCCCCACGTCAAAGCGGTTCCCACCTGTTCAATCATGCGCTCGAAAGAGAATGGGTACACCACTTTCATGAATACTCTGTCTGTTGTCGGCTGACTATTCCGCCAAGCCTGGTACAGGGGTTGACTTGAGCTGTTGATATGGGCTTCGAGAGCTGATTTACCTCCCGCATAAGGAAGCGTCCACCAGCCGAGGTATTTGGGGAACGACCATTGAGCGGCCAGTTGTAATTCTGGATACTGTTCTAGATATTTCAATTTTCCTGTCGAGATGTCTTCTATGTGGTCATACGGGATGGAATCATTGACAACCTCCTTTCGCGCGAGTACGACCAACTGCTCCCACCATGCCTGCCATTGATGGCACGCCTCGGCATGCACCCGCACGCCTGCATGCCTGGCAAACTCACCGCCTCCAAAGGGCCACCTGAAGTCTCTTCCAATATAGCCCTGATACCACAACAATCCTGAGGCGTCCTTGACAAACAGTGCGAAATTCAAGTATTCGGACACGTCAATCGTGAGCTTTGTCTGTGACAATCTTGTAACCCCCAGCATCCGTGTTCGCCCTTGTCACACTGACCGACCGCATTCGGACGGTGTTCAAGCAATCGTATTTGTGGATTCTTCGTTCATTGTACCCGTTGTCTTTGAGAATTGCACAGAATTTTATCATGGCTCTCCCGGGTTCATCGCAGATATAATGAGACAGAAGGAGTGGTGTTTCGTGCCGACGCTGGGAACTTCGCGGCTGGTGCTTCGCAGGTGGACGGAGGAGTGAGATTATGCGTCTGCGGCGGGGCGACGGGATGGGGTGCACAAAATGATCGATAAATTAAATTATGGAGGAGAGGCCGATGCCGCAGTATGAATCGGAATTGGCGGGGAAAGTTGCGGTCGTGACGGGAGCGGGCAGGGGGATCGGCCGAGCGATCGCGCTTGGCTGTGCCAGGGCAGGCGCCGCAGTGTGTTGCGCCGCCCGGACGAAATCCGAGATCGACAGCGCGGTGGGGGAGATGGAGGCAAGCGGCGGCGTGGGCCTGGCCGTGCAGACGGACGTGACGCAACTGCTGTCCGTCCGGAATCTGTACGAGGCGGCCGCCCGGCGCTTTGGCGGCGTCGACCTGGTGGTCATCAACGCCGGTGTGAGCTTCGACCACCGCACCGTGGAAGAAAGCGATCCGGAGCAATGGAAGGCCACCATGGAGGTGAACATGATGGGGGCGTACCACTGTGCGCGGGAAGCGATCCCCCATCTGAAGCGGCGCGGCGGTGGCAAGATGATCTTCGTGGGTTCCGGCCTGGGTCACCGCGGGATTCCCGAAAGGTCGGCGTACGCCTGTTCCAAGGCCGGCGTGTGGATGCTCACCCGGGTTCTCGCGCAGGAACTGTGGCCGCACGGCATCGCGGTGAACGAATTGATTCCCGGTCCTGTGCAGACATCGATCGACGGCGGGCGGCCGGACGACAGAAGCGCCGTGTCCCGGATCGCGAGTGAATGGCACAAGACGCCGGAGGACATCGTGCCCCTGGCCCTGTTTCTGGCCACTCAGCCTGCGCTGGGACCGACCGGCCAGACCTTCAGCATGACGCGGCGCGATCTTTGAGAGGTTGTCCGAAAAGGGTCGAGAACTCTGCGGCGCAGTACTCTGGCTCGCGCTGGACATGCGTGCTCATGTACCCACTTCGTACACTCCGCGCGCCTGTCCAGGCTTCGCGAAACCCCTGCTTGCATCTTACCCCGCCCCTTTTCGGACAGGCTCTTTGAGAGGGTGATTCCGTGTTTCTGCGTGAAGTCCGTTTGTTCGATTGGCCGCAAAAGCCGGCGTACCCGTTTGACCTGCCGGCTTTTCAGGGCATCGACTCCCTGGATTTCAACCG
>JAJZZT010000563.1 GCA_021797415.1 Bacillota bacterium | reverse complement strand
GCCTTTTTGGCGCGGGTGCGGCGTACGACCTGATGACCGTGATGTCCCGCATGTTTTCGACGGGAATCCTGCAGGCGGCGCACGGGAGCTTGAGCCTGGGCGCGTTCGGCGGCCCGGTGATCGCCCTGGCGTTAGTGCTCGGTCCCATCCTGCTGGCCGGCATGCTGCTTGCGGTGTTTGTCGCCTATTTTCAGGTGGGACCCCTGTTCAATGTGGCGGGGTTGCTGCCCGACTTCGGACGGATCAATCCTATCGCGGGCACGGGGCGCCTGTTCAGTCCGCGCTCGCTCGTTGAACTGCTGAAATCCACCGTCAAGATGGCGGTTCTCGGCGTCAGCGTCTACGTGGCCCTCGGCGGCGTTGTGGGACAACTCGGCGCGCTGATGGGGACGGACGTGAGTGTGGTGTTCGGCGAGTTGATGAACGGCGCGGCGTCCGTTCTGCTGGCTGCCGGTACGGCGTTTCTGGTTCTCGCGGTCGGAGATTACCTGTACCAGCGCTACGAGATGGAACGCAGTCTGCGGATGAGCAAGGAAGATATCAAGGAAGAGACCAAGAGCAACGAGGGCAGCCCGCAGATGAAGCGCAAACTGCGCGAACGCGGTCGCGCCGTCGCGCGCAGGCGCATGCTGCGCAAGGTGGCGAAAGCGGACGTGGTCGTGGTCAATCCGACGCACTTCGCGGTCGCACTGGCGTACGACGCGGCCCGGATGCACGCGCCGCAGGTGCTCGCCAAAGGCGTGGACGAATTTGCAAAGCGCATTCGGGAAGAAGCGCTTTTGCGCCACGTCCCGATTGTCGAGAATCCGTCCGTGGCCAGGGCGCTGTACGACCTTGTCGATGTCGACGGGTACGTTCCAGGCGAACTGTTTCAGGCGGTCGCGGAGGTGCTGGCGTACGTGTACAGGCTGAAGAACAGGACGCTGTGAAACAGGCCGCGGGCGGGCCCGCCCGTCCGGGGCCATCCTGGCGAAACGGGGTGACACATGTGAAAAAACTTGCGATGCTGCCTCTGGCGATCGTCATTCTGGTGATCGCCATGCTGGTCATCCCGATGCCTCCGACGCTGCTCAGCTTCCTGATCATCGTCAACCTGTCCATCTCTTTGACGGTGTTGCTTGTATCCATGCGCACGAAAGAGCCGCTTGAGTTTTCCGTATTTCCGTCGCTGCTCCTGATCACGACATTGTTTCGGCTCGCCCTGAACGTCTCGTCGACAAGGCTGATTCTCACACAGGCGTATGCGGGATCGGTGATCCAGACGTTCGGGAGTTTTGTCATCGGCAGTAACGCCGTGGTCGGCCTCATCGTCTTCATCATCCTCATCATCATCCAGTACATCGTGATCACGCGCGGCGCGGAGCGTGTCGCGGAAGTCGCGGCGCGCTTTACGCTCGACGCCATGCCGGGGAAACAGATCAGCATCGACGCGGATTTGAATTCCGGGTTTATCACGGAAAACGAGGCGCGGACCAGGCGGCGGAAAATCGAAGATGAAGCAGATTTCTACGGATCGATGGACGGCGCGAGCAAATTTGTCAAGGGGGATGCCATTGCCTCCATGATCATCGTGGCCGTCAACGTGATCGGCGGATTTATCATTGGCATGGCGCAGCGTGGAATGAGTTTTTCCACGGCGCTTTCGACCTACACGCTGCTGTCCGTAGGGGACGGCCTGGTCAGCCAGATCCCGGCGCTTTTGCTGTCGACGGCGACCGGGCTGATGGTCACGCGCAGCGGGACCAGCGAGGATTTCGGTTCGGATGTGCTTGGCCAGGTGTTTGCTTTCCCTTCTCTGCTGTACGTCGTCGCCGTACTGATCACGCTGCTCGGCCTGATGACGCCGATCTCCCTGTTGCCGACCGCCCCGCTGGCGCTGCTGCTTGTCATCGCGGCGCGGCGCATGAACCGGGAAAGGCGCGCGGTGGACGATCTTGCCAGGCAGGAAGAGGCGGCCGCGAAGACGAAATCCACGAAAAGCCCGGAGAGCATGTATGGACTCATGCAGGTCGAACCGATCGAATTTGAGTTCGGTTACGGGTTGATTCCTCTGGCGGACGCGGCCCAGGGGGGAGATCTGCTGGAGCGGGTCGGGCTCATCCGGCGGCAATGCGCGCTTGACCTGGGCGTCGTGATTCCCATGGTGCGGTTTCGCGACGACATCGGCCTGCAGCCCAATGAGTACGTGATTCGCATCCGCGGGAATGAGGTGGCCCGTTACGAACTGATGCCAGGGCACTATCTGGCCATGAGTCCCGGCGCCGCCGATCCTTCTGTCGTCGGCATTCCCGCTATGGAACCGGCGTTTGGCCTCCCCGCCGAATGGCTGAACACCGCGATGCGGGACAAGGCGCTGCTGGCGGGGTACACAGTCGTCGATGCGCCGTCGATCATTGCGACACATTTGACGGAGGTGGTGAAAAGGCACGCGCACGAACTGCTGGGGCGCCAGGAGACAAAGGCGCTGCTGGACGCCGTGAAGGAACGCCAGCCAGTTCTGGTCGAGGAACTGGTTCCACAGGTCCTGACAGTCGGAGAGGTGCAAAAGGTGCTCGCAAATCTGTTGCAAGAGCGGGTGAGCATCAGGGATCTCGCGACCATTCTCGAAACGCTGGCCGATTATGGCGCCGCGTGCAAGGATACCGACATGCTGAGCGAGTATGCGCGGCAACATCTCGCGCGGCAGATCACCTCGCTTGCGCGGGGGACGGCAACCGTCATCACGGCCATCACGTTCAGCCAAGCGGCGGAGCACAGGCTGCAGGAACAGTTGTCGCAGACCGACCAGGGATTGCAGTTGGTCATGGACCCGCGCTCGATGCAGCAGTTGACCAAAGGAGTCGCGGATCACGTCAATCGCCTTGCGGCGCTCGGGAAATCGGCTGTT
>JAJZZT010000045.1 GCA_021797415.1 Bacillota bacterium | reverse complement strand
GCCTCGGCCCTTTTCTCGCGGGATCGTTGTCGGATACTGGAGGGGGCTTGCGACTCGGCCTTGTCCTAAGCGCCGCCATGCTTGGTCTGGGAGTTCTCATGGCACTCGCCCAACCAGACCATCGAGCCGTGATGATCGATGAATCGCCGACACTGTCCGAATGATGCCGGTCATGCATCGCTGAACTTGCCATTGGCCGCATAGAACGAATCTGGGCGCTGGATTTTCTCCCCATTGATTGGACAGCGCCCATTGATATGAACAACACTGTCAAGCCCCCTAGATCACGTGCCTTAGAATCCCCGTTGCGCGACGCCGCAATCTCCCAGCCGTCTTTGGCCGACCCGTATGCAGCAATCCCGTCGCCGGCGCTGCGGCCGGCCATTCCAACAGTGCGCTCTCACGCTTTCGATTTGACCGGGTTAACCGGGTTGACTGGATCGACCATCTGTTCAGACGACCTCAGCGCGTGTTCCCTGACAGGCAGCGGTATGGATGAAGAAGTGGGGACCAGTGCGCCGCGGCACGCCTCCAGGGTCTCGTCCAGCGACTGCTGGAGAAAAACGAGGATATCCGACACATCCGGAAAAATCGCCAATGCGCGTTTACGTTCGCCGTCCAGCGTCAACTCACCGTGCGGGGAGTCCGCCAGAGGCAACACGACGCCCTTCTTTACCATCCCGCGCAGACACCGTGTCACCGCGACGCTATCCTGGGCGAGTTCCGAAGCCACAGGGGCGGACGGCGGAAGTGCCTCGATCTGCCGCCGCACCCGGTCCCGCACGTCCTGCTCCGTAAACGCCCGCGGCAGGCTCAAAACGGCCGCCGCCACCACCTGGCTGACCGTGATCGTCCGCTGCCGCGCAAGCCATCCGGAATCATTACCATCTTTGGCAAAAGGTCCAATCCGCACGTATAAGGACAGGTTTCTCCGCAAAAAGGGATCGTAGTTGATGGCGATCCCGTAGACGCGATCGGCCAACGGCAGCAGTTCCCGGAGGGCCAGGCGCAGTCTCTGCACACGGCCGTTTGGCGAATAGCGTCCCTCGGGCGTAAGGTACAGCGTCGCCCCCTCGCGCAATCGCTCCTTCAAAACCTGCATCTGTCCTTCAATTCGGGCGCGTTGTGCGCTGCGCACCATGGCGCGGTACGGCTCTTGCAGTACGGTGAGCGAAACGCGGCGAACCAGCATGGCCGCGGCGTATCGCCTATCCCACAGAACGCTCAGGGGCGCTGCGGGCGGCAGGCCGAACTTTTGCAACGTCTCCGGTGTGAACACGTCCTTGACCGGGAGATCTCCCGCCGCTTGCAGTACGAAATGCGCGAAACTGGAAAGAGGGCGCATGAGCGGCTGATTTTCGATCGGAAGCACTCCCAGAACGGTGAACAGGCCTGCCGCGTTGCGCCTGTACAGAAATGGGCGAAAGATCCCTGGGAAACGCGTGGCCAGAAATCCGGGTTCAAACAGGCGCTGTGACGCCGCACAGTAGACCGGCCGGCGCAACGGGCCGGTGAATGTCAACAGAATGGGAGCCACCATGCCGTCCAGATCGTGCAGATGATTCGATATGACCAGCGTGGCTCCATGCCTCAGCGGCAGCCGGCCGCGATACTCGACACGACAGACGATGTGCAGATAGATCCAAAGCAGTGTCGCCACAAAGAGCCGCAGGGCAATCGCCCACCGGGAAGTCCGCCGGGATGTTGGAGACAGGACAACTCCCGAGACCGACGCCTGACGCTGCTCTCGCCGCGAGTTTCTCATGGTGAATCAACGCTCCCTCGATGGCAATTGTGCCAGCAACGCCATATGCCAATCGTTCCAAATCCTCAATTCGCCCCCTGTGCGGACTGTTCCTGCATTGCGCGCTGCAGCGACGAGCCCCGGACCGACAACACCAGAATGCCGATCGCCACGATGCCGCCGGCGATAAAAAAAGGCGCCGTCATGCGAGTGGTTTGTCCGATCCAGCCGGAAAGCGCCGGAGCGATCGCCGCGCCGGACCAGCGCAAAAAGTTGTACGCGCCCGACGAGATGGAGCGGGGAAAAGGCGAAACCTCCATGGCCAGAGTCGTAAAAAGCGCGTTGGCGATCCCGCAGAACAAGCCCGAGATCACGATGAGAATCAGCAGTTCGCTCGGAGATGCGAATCCCGCCGCGAACAACAACAGGACCAGCAGGCTCAGATTGACGATCAGCACGGTGACGGATCGCAGGCGGCGCGTGAGCGCATTGACGATAAACACCGATGAGATCGCCACGAGAATCCCCCAGGCAAAATACGTGACGCCCAAGGCCAAGGCCGAGATGTGCGGCAGGGTCAAAGGTGAGTAGGCGAGAATCGTGAAGAAGGCATAGCTGTAGCTCAAGCCGATGAGCGCGTTGGTGAGCACGCCCCTGTGCCGCAGGGCGAGAAAGATGTCCCTGGCCGTGCGCGGCTGCTCCCGGCGGGATGGCTCTGAAACAAAGAAAACCGTCAAGAGAAATCCCACAGCCATCAGAACTGCCGTACCAAAAAATGGATAACGCCAGGAAGCCGAACCGAGAAGCCCCCCCAACAGCGGGCCGGAAGCGATTCCAAGCCCGAGCGCCGCCTCGTACAGCGTGATGGCTGCGCCAGTGCGGCCTGCGGACAGTCCGACGATCAAGGACAGCGCGGTGGACGTGAAAAAGGCGTTGCCAAGACCCCACCCGCCGCGAAACAGAGCCAGCACACCGATCGAGGGCGACAGACCGGACGCGGTGGCAAACACGACGACCAGCCCAAGCCCGAGCAACATGGTCAACTTGCTGCCCAGCCGCGTTCCCACAACCCCGGAAAGCAGCATGGCCACCGCCATGATGGCGAGATAGGCCGTGAACATCCACTCGATCTGAACGGGAGTGGCTCC
>JAJZZT010000143.1 GCA_021797415.1 Bacillota bacterium | reverse complement strand
CATATCGATCACTCTCCGCTTTTTATCGCAAAAAAACGCAGCGGAACAGTGCCGCCACTTACATGCGCCCAACTCACCATGATTAATTATATCCGAAGAGGCGCGAAGTGTCAAAGAATGGCCGCGACGGATGGTCGCGAGGGAATGCGACGGCGCCGTTCACGAAAGACCACTGGCCGCCGATCACCGATAATTCACAAACTGCAGCGGTGTCGAAAAATCGATCTCCTTCAACTGTTTGATGACCAACTGGAGATCATCCCTGTTTTTCCCGGTGACTCGCACCTGTTGCCCTTGAATGGAAGCCTGCACCTTGAGTCTGGTATCCTTCACCGTCTTCACGATGCGCTTGGCCAACTCCGGATCAATGCCTTGCTTGATCTTGATTGTCTGCCGGACGGTTCCCTGCGCCGCCTGTTCGACTTTGCCGTAATCGAGCGCCTGCAGCGAGACCTCCCGGCGGACCAGTTTTGACTGCAGGACATCCAGGACGGCGGCCAGTTTGTATTCGTCGTCCCCCACTGCGGTGATCTGGTCTTCCGACAGTTCCAGCGAGCTCTTGCTGCCCTTGAAGTCAAAGCGCGCCAGCAATTCCTTCTGCGCCTGCGAGACCGCATTTTGCACCTCTTGCATCTCCGTCTCGGAGACGATGTCAAATGAAGCGTCTTTTGCCACCCCGACCCCTCCCTGCGCCTGCGTTGCGCTGTTCAGCTTCTGTGCAGAAACGTAAAATTGTACACCCATGTCGAGTTCGACGGCACGGGTGGCACGGACAGACCGTCGACCGTCAGCTTGACGACCGGCGCCGCGCCAAGCAGCAGCTTGAGCGACTGCCGGGCGGAGAACGTGATCGTCTGGCCCTGCGCGATCGTCTGGGCGAACACGGTCTTGCCGTCCGCCACGACCTGCGTCCAGCACCGGCCTGAAGCCGTCGTCAATTTCAGGCGGATCGGTCCCGCTCCCGTCACATGATACGACGCCCCGGAGGAATCGGCGCCAAGCCGTGTCAAAGCGACCGACTGTCCGCCGGCGGCCTGCGGCGGATGCGTGTGTGCGGCCGCCGGGTCCGCTCCACCCGGATGGGCGCCGGCGCCAGACGCAGTACCCGGCGTCGAGCCTGTCGTCGGTTGCGTCGCCGGGATATTGCCTGCCGCGGGCGGGGTCGTTCCGCCCCATTCGTAATGCAGGGATAACGCCGTAAAGACGACCACCGCAAGCGTGAACAGTCCGAAACGGCCGCTCCTGCTACGAAACGGCAGGCCGATCGCCTCCACCAGCGCGCGACCGTACCCGCGCCTTCGCCGCGCCGGGCGCGGCGATTCGCTCCCGTCCCTGCGCGCGGCCTGCGATTGCGGCACAAACGGCCTGTTCTCGTCGCGCTGGAAGCCAAGGTACAGATTGGTCACTTCGTCGCCGTCCAGGCCGAGATACTCGGCGTAACTGCGGACAAAGCCGCGCGCGTACACTTTACCCGGCAGTACGCGCAGATCCCCGTGTTCGATCGCGGTCAGGTAACGTCCGCGCACCTTCGTCGCCTCGACCGCCTCTTCTATCGTAAGACCCAGCGATTCCCGCGTCCTGCGCAAGAATTCCCCCAGTTCACGCAGGCGAACCAGTTCGGATCCGCCCGCGCCGCGAAATCCGGAACCGTCAGCTTGCAAATCGCCACCTCCGTTACATTTGGTGCAACAGCGCCTCGTACGTGATCTCTTCCTCCGCGGTGTTGCGCAATTCGATCACGCGGTCAAAAGTAGTCCACGTATACTCCGTTTTGTGCACGAACATGTCCGGATGTTCAATCACTTTCGGCGCATCCAGTCGCAGGACCCGCCGCACCAGGCGCATGTGGTCCTCGTTTCCTCTCATTGTGGACACGATGCCGTCAATGATATACACGTGATCGTCACAATTCAGCTCGTCTTCCTCGAGGCTTGTCCGCAGGGTCTGCTTCAAAAGCGTCGACGAGATGAATGTCCACCGTTTCCTCGCGTAGACACTTGCCGCCACGATAGATTCCGTCTTGCCCACCCGGGGCATCCCGCGGACGCCCATCACCTGGCCGCCCGTTTTTTTCAGGTGTTCCCCCATAAAATCAACCAGGATGCCGAGATTGTCGCGAGTGAATTTGTACGTTTTGCTCTCGCCGATCTCGCGTTCGATCAGGCGGCCATGCCTCAGCGCAAGGCGGTCCAGCAGCGTCGGCGGACGCAGCGCCGTAACGGTGATATCCGATACGCCGCGCAGCAATTGCTGCAGCGCCTCGATGCGCGCAGGCTCGTCCGTCTGCAGGAGAAAACCGCGTTTTTTCTCTTCCACGCCACTCAGTGTGACAATGTTGATCTCAAGCATGCCAAGAACGGACGCGATATCCCCGAGCAGGCCGAAACGGTCGCGATGGATATGATATTCGAAATACCATTCCTCTGTGCCCACCCGGCTGTCCTCTCCCCTGGCTCTATTATCATCGATTTTAACATGAAACAAAGCATGTGGCACGCACCAACCGACTTCTCAGGGCGCTTTGTACTGCGCGTACGCCTGATCGACAAGCGGCCCCGTATAGTGATCCAGGCGCGCCAGATCGGCCGTCAGCAGAGCGCCCTGGTCGGATGCGAACACCTGCGTCGCCAGTTTGTCCATGGCGGTATGCCCCAATCCTGCCGCGAAAATGTAATGTCCGTCCGATTCGATGTAGATATCGGCAAAATCGACTTTCGCATACGGGTGCAACTGGCGAAACGCGGCCACCAGGTACTGTGCGGCAATTCCGGCCGCCACCGCGTATGTCGCTCCGTAGCCGCGCAGGCTGGCCGTCGCGAACAAAGCGAGTCCCCCGTCCCGCTGCCGCTGTATGTACAGTTCATCCACCTGGGGCGCGGCGGCGGTCAGCGT
>JAJZZT010000165.1 GCA_021797415.1 Bacillota bacterium | reverse complement strand
GCCAGCAGCACTTCCTCCAACTCTTCAAACACGCTCTCGTCAATCGCCCTGCGCTTCAACACGCCCGCCACACGGTCCGCAAGCAGGTCGCGCGTCTTGCTGAGGCTCTGCTTCAACCGATCAAGCAGTCCCACTGTACCATCCCTTTCAGAAGTTGTTCAAAAAGGGGACAGAACTCCCCGGCGCATTGCCTCGTCATCGCCAGAAATGCTCCCTTACGCACCAAAAACGTACGCTCGGGGACATGGGATAAACCCAATTTCGGCAGGCGCGTTACAGTACATTTCGTGTCCGATTAGAGCCTCGGACACGAAATGTGGAACCATTGCGCCTGCAAAGAGGACTTTATTCCATGTCCCATTGCACTGGGTAGGTCTTACCTGCCCTCTTTTTGAACATGCCCTTTCACTCGGCGAACCGCCTTGCTGTGGAACCATTGCGCCTGCGAAGAGGACTTTATCCCATGTCCCTTAGGCTGACGCCACTTCCCCGTCCACCACGCGCACGGAGACGAGACGAGACACGCCCGATTCGTGCACGGTCACGCCGTAGAGCACGTCCGCCGCCTCCATGGTGCCCCGCCGGTGCGTGATCAGGACAAACTGCGTCACGTCCGCAAAGGTGCGCAGGTAATCGGCGAAGCGCGACACGTTGGCCTCATCCAAAGCGGCCTCCACCTCATCAAGAATGCAAAAAGGAACGGGCTTGACGTGCAAAATGGCGAACAGCAGCGCAAGTGCCGTAAGCGCCCGCTCCCCGCCGGAAAGCAGGGTCAGCGACTGCATCTTCTTTCCCGGTGGTTCGGCGACAATCTCGATGCCCGCACAAAGCGGATCCTCGCCCGTCAGCCGGATGTCCGCCCGTCCACCGTCGAACAGGCGGTGAAAAACGCTGGAGAAATGACCGCGCACATCCTCGAATGTGCTCTGAAAGCGCCTGGCCATCTCGGTGTCCATCTCATCAAGCAGCGTCTGAAGCTGCGTCCGCGCGTCGTTCAAATCACGTTCTTCTTCCCGCAAGAAGCGATAACGCTCCGCAAGCCGCTCATACTCCTCCACCGCGCCCACGCTCACATCGCCAAACGCGTCCTGTTCCTGTTTCAGGGCGGCCAGTTGCAGGCGCGCTTCGGCCGCTGAAACCGCCAGACTGTGCTTGGCCAGAGCCAACTCCAGCCCCACGCCGTAGCGCTCGCGCAGCGTCTCAATCTTGGCCTCGACTTCCGCCTCCGCGCGCGCGCGCGCCGCCTCGCCGGCGCGCAGCCGTTCCTGGCCCTGCCGCTCCTCCGCGCGCAGCGCCGCGCACACGCGCTCCCCCTCATCCAGAATGCGCACGCGTTCCTCCCGTTCCGCGCGCAGACGGACAAGCATCGCCTGCGTCTCGTCGCGCTGCGCCGCCGCCTCCCGCCCTTTTGCGCCGTAGCGCTCCCGATCCTCACGGGATTGCGCAAGCCGCTCCCGCATGTCCGCCCGATCGCCTTGAAGCCGCGCCAAATCCCGCCCGATCGCGGCCATGCGCTCCTCCAGGCGGCGCAGCGCGTCTTCCACGCCGCGCACCGCCTCTTCGCGCTGCGCGAGCGACACGCGCAATTCCGTCAGTTGATCGCCCTGATCGCGCGCCGCGTCCTCGGCGCTTTGCAACCGGTCTTCCGCAACGGCGACCCGCGTCTCAAGTTCTGCGATCCGCGTCAAAAATGCTTCTCCGTCCCGCTTTGCGGCCGTCAGCCGATCAAGCGACTGCTTTTCCTCGGCATCGTGCGCGGCGCGCTCCCTGACCACCGCCTCCTTGCGCAGTGCGGTTTTTTCCAACTCGGATGCAACGGCCCTCTCCTCCATCTCGGCCTCCTGCAAAGCGCGCGCCAGTTCAGCCAGGCGCGTCTGCGCCTGTTGAGCGGAGGAGTGAGCGGCTTTCACGGCCTGCTCTCTTTTCTCCCGTTCCTCCCTGATCCGGCCTATCTCCTGCGCCGCGGCCTTCTCCTGCGCCAAAAGCGACTCAATCTCCTGCGCCCGCCCCAGAATGGCCGGGCCTTTGCGCCCGGTTGCCCCGCCTGTCATCGATCCGCCCGGATTCACCACGTCGCCCTCCAGCGTTACAATGCGAACGCGATGCTGCAAAACGCGCGCAATCCGGTTGGCGTCCGGCAACGTTTCCACCACAAGCACATTGCCCAGCAGAGAGTCGATGACAGAGCGGTACTCTCCGTCGACTTCCACGAGTTCAGCGGCGACGCCAACGAACCCCGCCGCAGATTTGACCATCTGCACGTCATGCGGCGGCATCCGCCTGCCGCGAATCGTCTCTTGCGGCAGAAACGTCGCGCGCCCCGCCTGTCTCCGGCGCAGCAGTTCAATGGCCTGGCGGGCGCCCGCTTCCGTCGCCGTGACGATATGCTGCAACGCGCCGCCGAGCGCCGTCTCCACGGCGAGCCGCCATTTTTCCGGCACATTGATCAGATCGGCCACGGCGCCCCTGATCCCGGACAGCTTTCCCGCCTGCGCTGCGAGCAGCACCGCCCGCGGTCCCGCGGCGTAACCGTCCATATCGCGCTGCATATCCTGCAGCGCCGTCAGTCGAGTATGCATCTGCAGGCTAGCACGTTCAAGCTTTTCCAGTTTCTCTGCGGTCTCTTGCAACGCTTGTTGCGCTTTTACAACGCGCTGATCCGCGCGCTCTGCTTCGACGGACATCCGCCTGCCCGCCTCATGCGCCGCCCCGGCGCGCAGGACCACTTCTTCCCGCCGCTGCAAGAGAGCGGCAACCTGTTCCTCGATCGTCCCCTCTTCTGCCTGCGCCCGTGCAAGACCCCGGCGGGCATTTTCAAGTTTCTGTTCGAGATTCTGCAACTCGTTGCGCCCGGCCGCCTGCCGGCGCATGACCTCGATCAATTCTTCACGGGCC
>JAJZZT010000369.1 GCA_021797415.1 Bacillota bacterium | reverse complement strand
TGCGGCCGGCCGCACTCTGTGCTGCGTAAATTTGGAATCTGCCGGATTTGCTTCCGGGAACTCGCGCACACGGGCCAGCTTCCCGGTATTACGAAAGCCAGTTGGTGAGCGTGGGGACAGGGAGATCGCAGGAAGCGGGTTTCGGGAGGAGGTAGTTTTACAGTGGTCATGACGGATCCCATTGCGGACATGCTGACGCGGATTCGAAACGGGAACATGGTCGGGCATGAAAAGGTGGATATTCCAGGCTCGAAAATCAAGCGGGCGATCGCGGACATCCTCAAACAGGAAGGGTATATCCGGGACGCCGAGTTTATCCCGGACAACAAGCAGGGCACGATCCGCGTGCATTTGAAGTACAGCACGAACAACACGCGCGTCATCACGGGTCTCAAGCGCATCAGCAAACCGGGACTCCGGGTGTATGCGGGTTCTGAAGAATTGCCCCGCGTGCTGGGCGGCCTCGGCATTGCCATCGTCTCAACGTCGCGCGGATTGATGACCGATCGCCGCGCCCGTCAGGAGAAGGTCGGCGGAGAAGTCGTCTGTTACGTCTGGTAGAAATCGCGGGAACTGTCGGCATGCGAAGCATTGGGCGACATTTTGGCGGGCCGGTCCGGCGGAAGCGGCCGACGTCCGATTGAGGAGGTGGCACGATGTCGCGGATAGGGAGACGACCCATCCATATTCCACCTGGTGTGGAAGTGACCATTGAGAGTGGAGGAATCGCGGTAAAAGGTCCGAAAGGCAGCCTGGCGCGCGCGCTTCATCCGGACATGGCGGTGCGTGTGGAGGACGGGCAACTGCTTGTGGAACGTCCGTCGGATTCGAAACTGCACCGGAGTTTGCACGGCACCACGCGCAGCGTGGTGGCGAACATGGTGGAGGGCGTCACAAACGGCTTCCAGAAGACGCTCGAACTGGTCGGCGTGGGTTATCGGGCGGCGAAGGCCGGGAACAAGGTGACGCTGTCGCTCGGATTCTCTCATCCGGTGGAAGTGGTGCCGGACGCGGGCCTTGAGCTTGAGGTGCCGGCCAACAACCGGGTGATCGTAAGGGGAATCGACAAGGAGCAGGTCGGAACGTTCGCGGCGAAAATCCGCGATCTGCGCAAACCCGAACCCTACAAAGGCAAGGGCATCCGGTATGAAAACGAAGTGGTCAGACGCAAGGTCGGGAAGACCGGCAAGAAGTAGATGAATCGGGGGTGGCGGCATGATTTCCAAGGGCGATAAGGAAGCGAGCCGCGCGCGCAGGCACAGGCGCATCCGCATGCGCCTGTCCGGAACGGCGGAACGCCCGCGCCTGAACGTGTTTCGCTCGGAACAACACATCTACGCGCAGGTGATCGACGATGTGGCGCAGCGCACGCTTGCCAGCGCGTCGACGGTCGAGAAGACGGTGCGCGAGCAGATTGAACACGGCAATACGATGGATGCGGCGAAAGAGATCGGCAAGCTCGTCGCACAGCGCGCAAAGGAGCGCGGCGTGACGAGCGTCGTGTTTGACCGCGGAGGGTATCTGTATCACGGCCGCGTTCAGGCGTTGGCCGACGCGGCCCGCGAGGCGGGCCTTGAATTCTGAGGGGAGGGAAACATACTCGTGCGTGTGGACCCGGCTAGTCTGGATTTGAGTGAAAAGGTCGTTTCAATCAACCGCGTCGCCAAGGTCGTCAAGGGTGGCCGGCGTTTCAGTTTCAGCGCGCTGGTGGTCGTCGGGGACGGTCAGGGGCATGTGGGCGCCGGTCTCGGCAAGGCGTCCGAGGTGCAGGAAGCTGTCCGCAAGGGTGTGGCGGACGCGAAGAAGAACCTGATCGCCGTGCCGATGAGGGGCACCACGGTGCCGCATGAAGTCCTCGGCCGGTTTGGCGCGGGGCGCGTGCTCATCAAGCCGGCGCGCGAAGGGACGGGCGTCATCGCCGGCGGCCCTGTCCGGGCTGTCCTGGAATCGGCCGGCGTGAAAGACATCGTCACCAAGTCGCTTGGTTCGGCCAATTCCATCAACATGGTGCACGCCACGCTGCGCGGCCTGATGGATTTGAAGCGCCCGGAGGATGTCGCGAAGCTTCGCGGCAAGACGCTGGAAGAGATCCGCGGCTAAACGGATCCGCGCAACACCATCGGCGGAATGAAAAGCGGGAAGAAGGTGGTGCGATCGTGAAAAAGCAATTGCAAATCACGTTGGTCAGAAGTGTCATCGGACAAACGGAATCCCAGCGGGAGACGGTGAAATCGCTGGGATTGCGCAGGCTTTCGCAGACAGTGGTTCGGGAAGATACGCCGGCGGTGCGCGGCATGGTGAACAAGGTGCGCCATCTCGTCAAGTGCACCGAGATCGGCGTGTGAGTGGAGGGAAGGCGAGATGAAACTGAACGAACTGGCTCCCGCGCCCGGATCGCGCCACGCGGCAAAGCGTGTCGGCCGCGGCGTCGGCTCCGGCCTGGGCAAGACGTCAACCCGCGGTTCGAAGGGGCAATGGGCGCGTTCGGGCGGGGGCGTCCGTCCCGGGTTCGAGGGCGGTCAGACGCCGCTTTTCCGCAGGTTGCCAAAACGCGGGTTTTCCAATCACCCGTTCAAAAAAGAGTACAGCGTGATCAACGTGGAGCGTTTGGAGAGATTTCCCGCAGGGACGGTCGTTACGCCGGAGTTGCTGCTTGAAACCCGTTTGGTTCGAAAGTTGAACGACGGCGTGAAAATTCTCGGCGAGGGCGATCTGAACGTCGCGCTGACGGTGCGGGCGCACGCCTTCTCCGGAGCGGCCGTCGAGAAAATCATGGCGGCCGGCGGTTCTGTCGAGGTGATGTAGATGCTGCAGTTGCTGGCGAATGTCTGGAGAGCCGGGGACCTGAGAAAACGGCTGCTGTTTACGCTGATGATCCTCGCCGTCTACCGTATCGGAGT
>JAJZZT010000206.1 GCA_021797415.1 Bacillota bacterium | reverse complement strand
GGCGGCAGAGGCTGTCCGCATCGTCTTTCAGGCGTCCGGCGTGCAGGAGGTCGTGATGACCAACGATCCGCTCGACGATGCGGAACGCGCGGTGTGGCTGTCGGACCGCGCAAAGGACATTCATGCCGACAGGCGGTTTCGCGCGGCGCTGCGGATCGATCCGCTGCTGCTCGACTGGGCGGGAGCGTCCGTCAAACTGCGACGGATTGGGTATGCGGTGCCGGAGCGGATGGTCCGCGGGGACGAGACGGGCTTGGCGGAAGTGCGCCGCTTTTTGCGCGAATGGGTCGAACGCATGCGGGCGGTTTACATGGCGGTGTCTTTGCCGCCTGATTTCGACTATCCGGGAGAAGAGGCGCAGACGACGCTGCTTGAGGACGGTGTGCTTCCTGTCTGCAGGGAGCTCGGCATTTCGTTTGCCGTGATGGTCGGCGTCAGGCGCCAGGTGAATCCGGCGCTGCAGTTGGCTGGCGACGGCAGCGGCACGGCGAATCTGGAGTGGCTCGGGAGGCTGTGCGCAGGCCACCCGCACAACCGCTTTTTCGCCACGGTACTGGCACGGGAAAATCAGCACGAACTGGTCGTGCTGGGCCGCAAGTTCCGCAATTTGATGGTATTCGGCTGCTGGTGGTTCATGAACAATCCGTCGCTTGTGCTGGAGACGACAAGGATGCGACTGGAAATGCTCGGTACGAGCTTCATTCCGCAACACTCCGATGCCCGCATTCTGGAGCAACTCGTGTACAAGTGGCGGCATGCCCGCAGGGTGATCACGACAGCGCTCATCGAGCAATACCGCGGGGTGATGGCGACCGGCTGGCGGTTGACGGGCGAGGAAATCGCGAATGACGTAAAGAGGCTGTTCCAGGAGAATTTCCGGGATTTTATCGGCAGTGCATCACGCTGAGGTGGACGGCCTGACTGGAAATGCGTCGCGCTGAGGCGGACGGGCCGACCGACAGATCGCCTTTGCGGTGATGTCGCCACAAACAGACCGCTGGTGCAGAGGCATCGGCGGTCTGTTTGTGCGTATTCGACAGGGTTCTACGGCTGAACGCCGTTGTCGACGGCGATTACGGCGGATGTGCCCGAGGTCGGCACCGCGGAAGCCGTCAGCGTCATGTTCGCGGATGGCGTGACGTAGTTCGCCAGATTGATCGAGGTGGTGCCGTTTGCCAGTATCGGCACGGTCGGATTGGCGCCTTTCGGCGTCACGCTCGTTGCCGCTCCGCTTTGCGCGACCAAAGACAGGATGGTGCCGCTGGACAGAGTGATCTTGATGGCGCCAAGACCTGTATTGGTGACGGTCAATACGGCTCCCTGCTGGTTGGGCGTAAAGGAGACCTGGCCCTGCGGGGTGCCGGTATCGAGCCTCACCGCGGCGAGCCCGGCCGAATTCACCAGCGTGAAGGTGGGGAAATCGGCCGGATCCCAGGCATTGCCGATGCCGGGGGCGAGCCACATCCAGCCTATCCTGCCACCGCCGTTGTTGTAGTTCACAAGGAAGTCAAATCCATATTGGTGGCCGTTCGTGGCGCTGAAGTACGGCAGGTCGGACATTGGAATGGCCGCCTCGTACCACAGGTCTCCCGCGTTTTTGCCGTGCACGATGGTGAGCTTGACATCCGGATGAAGACCGTATCCGGGCCCGCTCCAGCGAAATGCCTGGGGACCGGCGGGCGTCAACGCGAGTCCCATGTCGGTATCCCCATTTGCGTAGACAAATCCCGTCGTTTTTAGGTCCTGCGCATCCCAGTACATCTGGATACTGTCGCCAGCCCAGATCATCCATCCTGTGTACGGCTGGTAGAACACCGGGTCCTTGACCTTGGCGGCAAAGTAGAAGTACTGCTTGTTCCACATCGTGTATCCAATCGTGGATTCCGCGGCGGGGTTCCAGTTGGTGATCCCCATGTTCTGGCTGGGACGGTTCAAATACACGGGGGATGCATTCCCCCAGTTTTGGAATGTCCCGGTGAGAGGAGGCGTGCCGTAAACGGATTGGAAGACGGATATCGGCACGCTTGCGCTCACCGTCGTCGGCGCGGTCTGGCCCGAAGAGGGCGGTCCGGCCGAAGTGTGTGTCCCCGTTCCACTCCCGTTCAGGGTGGCCGTTGCCTGTACGGTGTACTGGTTGGTGGTATTCGCTTCAAATCGGGACAGCGTCAGAAGGGGTGAAACCGTGGCGCTGGGAGCCAGCGGGCCAAAGGTGAGCGACGGCGTGTACGTGGCCGCTGTTGTCGAGTTTTGCGACGCCTGCCATCCCGCGGGCAGGTTCACCGTCACTGTTCCGCTCTGCGGCTTGTTGATCTGGTTGGTGATGGAGAGGTGAAGATTGGGCAGCGTGTTGGGCAGATGGTTCAGGTTCTGGATGCTGATGGAGACCGGCGCGATCCCGGTGACGGTTCCCTGCTGGACGGCCTGGGCAAGTTGCGCCGCGGGCATGTTTGCCACGAGATAGACGGGCGAACCACCGAGCGGTACGGTCAGATTGCCGCCGGTGAGGGCGATGGGATTGCCCATCCAGTCATACGCCTGTACGTTGTCGGGGTGCGTGAGCGTCAGGCTGCCGCTGTCGTTGGGCGACCAGACGGCGACGAGCGAAGACTGCCCGTTCTGGAAGGCGAACGCTCGAATTGCGGAGCCCATGTTGATCGGATTGACAGAACCGGCTGACGTGTAGCCGGTGAGTTCCTTGGCCAGACCGGCGAGCGCCGCGTAGCTGACCTTGGGTTGCAGCGCATTCATCGTGCCCGTCAGTTCGCCGTATCCCCCACCCGGAATGGTTCCCGGATAATACCAGGAAAACATGAAAAACTTGTTCAGGCTACCGGCGAGACTCTGGATTTCTGCGCGCACCAAGTACTGCGCCTGTTGCACTTGCGTGGCGCTGTTGGTGCTCCA
>JAJZZT010000326.1 GCA_021797415.1 Bacillota bacterium | reverse complement strand
GCAATACCATGGCCTTGACGGGCTGAAGACCGGTTCGACCAGCCAGGCGGGCTACTGTTTTGTGGGAACGGCGGTGCGTCACGGTGTTCGCCTGATATCCGTCCTGATGGGCATGGGTTCCTTTCCGGCGGTGTTCCAGGGGACATCGTCACTTCTGGATTTTGGTTTCAACCAGTTTCACGACAAGACGGTCCAGCGCGCGGGACAGCCGCTCAATGAATTGGTTCGCGTGCCGAACGGTTCGGCCATGAGCATTGCGGTGGCGCCGCGCAAGGATGTCGTCCTTGCACTGCCGAACAGCGGTCCGGCCCATGTGACCTACGCGCTCACGAAAACAGTACTGCAGGCTCCTGTGCGCGCTGATCAGCCGATCGGCATGGAAAAAGTGGCGATAAACGGTCACGAGGTGCTGCAGGTCCCTGTTTTTGCGGTCAAGCAGGATTCGCCGGCAGGCGCGGTGACAAAATTGTGGCGTTCGCTGATGGCGGCGGCTCATAGCGGAGCGCGCTATTTTGTCCACGCGGCGCTCGCAAAACTGTCCCATCTTTGAAGCTGTTTGCGAGTTTGCTGGGTCGCCGTCCCGCCCTTTGCTCGTCGCGAGTTCCGCAGTTGAGCCGTTTGCCGGATGGCTGGGTCGGCGTCGCACCCTGTGCAGGAAGAACTTCACGCCGTGGGAAAGGTTTGCTGGGTCCCAGTATCCCTTTGCTCGTTGCGAGTTCCGCGCAGCGGTGTCTGAGCAGGAGCAAAGGGATACTGGGGGCAAGTATGTGTCCCACATTTTTCAGGACAGGGGTGGATGTGGATGGATGGATTTCGAGTGGAACGCGATTCCATGGGCGAGATGCGCGTTCCCGAATCCGCGTTGTACGGCGCCTCTACGGCGCGCGCCGTGGAGAATTTCCCCATCAGCGGGAGGCGGGCTCCGCGCCCGCTGATTCAGGCGCTGGGCTGGATCAAGCAGGCCGCCGCAGAGGCAAATGGTGCGTTGGACCTGCTGGAAGCGGACGCCGCGTCCGCGATCGGCGAGGCGGCCCGCCGCGTCGCGGCGGGCGAACTGGATGGAGAGTTTGCCGTCGATGTGTTTCAGACTGGGTCTGGCACAAGCACCAACATGAACGCCAATGAAGTGATCGCGCATCTGGCGGCACAATCGCTCGCGCGCCGGATCCATCCAAACGACGACGTGAACATGTGCCAATCGAGCAACGACGTTTTTCCGTCGGCCGTCCACATCGCGGTCAAAGGAGAACTGGAGCGCGCGCTTGCGCCTGCGCTTGACCGTCTGGAACAGTCTTTGACAAAGAAAGCTCGGGAGTTCGCGGATATTCTCAAGTCAGGGCGCACCCATCTGCAGGATGCGGTCCCCATTTCGCTCGGTCAGGAGTTTTCCGGCTACGCGGCGCAGGTGGCGCAGGTGCGGCGGCGTGTGCTGCAGGCGGCCGACTGGGTGGCTGAACTTCCGCTTGGCGGGACCGCGGTCGGCACGGGGGTCAATGCGCATCCTGAGTTCGCGATGCGCGTGATCGAGCGGGTGAGCTCGCTTGGCGGACTTTCGCTGCGCGAGGCAGGAAACCGCTTTGCCGCGCAGGCGTGCCCGGACGCGCTGGTCGATGTGTCGGCCGCATTGCGCTCATCCGCGCTGACCTTGATGAAAGTGGCAAACGATCTGCGCTGGCTGGCGTCGGGACCGACTGCGGGCCTGGGAGAGATCCGGTTGCCCGCCGTGCAGCCGGGAAGCAGCATCATGCCGGGGAAAATCAACCCGGTGATCGCCGAGTCCCTGCTGATGGTGTGCGCGGCGGTTGTCGGAAACGACGCGGCGGTGGCCACGGCCGCCCAGTGGAGCAATTTTGAACTGCACACGATGTGGCCGCTTCTGGCGGACCGGATTCTCGAATCGACCGCCATCTTGTCCGCGGCGGTCGACAACTTTGCCGTGCGGCTGGTGGACGGGGTGGAAGCGGACCGCAAGCGCTGCGAGGATCTCCTTGTCCACAATCCAAGCGTGGCCACGGTGCTCGCGCCCACGCTGGGTTACGACAAGGTGGCGGCGTATGTACACGATGCGCTGTCCCGCGGAGAACGTGTGCTTCAGCCGGGAGAGCGCGACGATGTGTACAAAGTGGCCGGCGAAGAAGTGAACAAGGCGTGGTTGATCGGACCGCGCCGTTGAGCGCGGATCTGTTGCAAGAAGACAGACGCGGTTTTTTGTTTGGCCGACGGATTCAATGACGCCGGCCAAACATGCGATTCCAGCGTTCCCGTGTGCCGCGATGGTAGAGGTAGTACGCGGCCGCGATCAGGAACAAAACGATGGCCGCCTTGAACAGAAACGACAGAAGAAGACCGAATACGACAAAGCCCACGTACAGAAGAAGTACGGTGACCAGCGCGCGAATCATCCACCACACGATAGCTCGCCTCCGGGTTATAACGTGGATGTTGTCGGCGCCGTGCGCCGCAACCTCATTCTATCACGTTTGGGACAAGTCGGCGCGCTTTTTCAGACACGGTCGAAGGGGCGACGACAAACCGGTATGTTTTGTCGTCGCCTTTCGGTGCCAAACCGCTGTGTTTGTCGCCGTCAAACCGATGTCAGACCGTGTTATGCACCGGCCGTTCCTTCTCCGTCGGTTTCGTCCGTGGCAAGCAGGCTGTTGCGGGCGATCGGCGCACCGGCCGGAAAGTTCTGGTCGACAACCCCCCCGCCCTCATCGGCCATGCGATGGATGTGTTCCTCCATATCCTCCGGTGCATTGTGCACAGAGTCCGAAAAATGGGAAGCATGCCCCCTGTCACCTGGCTGCGGCATTTTGCGGTCGCCTCCTTCGATTGATATAATTGACAAGCTGGGTGTGCCTCGGTGACAGCTATAGCATGCGACGGCCAGAGACGGCTTATGTGTGGAGACC
>JAJZZT010000368.1 GCA_021797415.1 Bacillota bacterium | reverse complement strand
CATACCGCTCCTCTCGCAGGTTCCTCCGATCCTCTCGCAATGTCCGCACACCGCCTGAATGTATACCGCATTGCCGTGTCCGCTCGCGAATGTCCCCATGATACCATACGGCAATTTGCGGGAGCAACGATTTGCACCGTTCTATGAACCTTTGTTCCGCTTGGTGGGACGACATTGGCGCAGCAGGGCCGTCTTATCTTGAAAATGGTCTTGTGCTAGTCGCCAGTATCCCTTTGCTCCTGCTCAGACACCGCTATCGCTAAACTCGCGACGAGCAAAGGGATACTGGCGACCTAGCAAACCTTGTCCATGGCGCGGAACTCGCCGGAGGCGGCGCCTGCAGCGCGGCGTTCACCGCTCGACCCGCCCTTCATGTGCAGGCTGGCTGGCAAGGTATATGTAGTCGGGCTCGTCCCGTCTCGCGACTACTCCATGCAGACCCGCGTCCACTCCATGCAGGCCGACATCCTCTCCATGCCGACCTGCATCCATCTCGTCTCCTTCTGCCTTGTCTCCTTCTGCGTCCACCTCGTCTCGTTCCGCATCCACCTTGTGCTCCCCACCCGCCGCGTGTTCCTCCACAATCTCGAAACAGCGCTGCAGTACGGCGGCGAACGCCGCGGACCGCCGGGCGCTCCAGAACGCGAGGACGCCGCCGGGAGCCAACAACACACCGAGTTGCCGCAGTCCGTCTTCACCGTACAGCCTTCCGTTTTCGTCCGCGACAAGCCAGTCCGGCCCATTGTCAACATCGAGACAGATCACATCGAAATGATCGGAATTCCCATCTATCCATTCCACGATATCCGCCACGACGACCGCGACCCTGCCGTCATCCAGCACAGGGCCAGTGAAACGGGAGAAGTGCTCCTGTTGCCAATGCACGATCGCCTGCTCAATCTCCACGACCACGACGCGCTTCACAGCAGGTGTCGCAAGCGCCTCCGCGAGCGAATAGCCGACGCCAAGGCCGCCGATCAGCACGCTGTCTGCCTGCCGCGCCGCAGCCAGGGCGAACCGCACGAGCGCGCGTTCGGACCGCCCATTGTACGTCGCCATGAGAAACGAGCCGTTGCTGATCACCTCAAAGTGGTCTCCACGCCGCTGCAACTGCACTTCCCCGCGCGGCGTGACACGCCGTTCGATGCGCTCGGACACTCCATGCGCACGATCCATACGCTCCCGCTCCCCTGCGCTGCCCTTCCCGCACGGGCCGGTCCCCGAACATGTCTTCCGGGGTTCCCGACACGCCTTCTACGCCTTCTCCCGCGTTGCGCCCGCCAGTGGAGCGGAATCATTGCGCATGCTCTGTGGACTTTATCACCGCTCCCCCAGCGCCCCGAGCAGCAGCGCGTGCAGGCCAGGCGCGGCGCGGTCCACGCGCACCGGGCGCATGGCGGTATTCGTAAACACGTGGTCCGTCGCGCCCTGCGCAAGAATGGACCCTTCCTGCAAAGGAAGGATCTCATAGACAAAGCCGATGCGCACTCCATTGTAGTGGGAGATATACGTCCTGATGGACAATTCGTCGTCAAAACAGGCCGATTTGCGGTAGTCGCAAGACAGGCGCAACACAGGCAACCAGAAACCCTTCTTTTCCAGTTCCGCATAGGAATGCCCGTTTGCGCGCAGCCACTCCACGCGCGCCGCCTCAAACCACGCCACGTGATGCCCGTGCCAGGCAATGCCCATCTGATCCGTTTCACAATAGCGCACGCGCAACGTGTGAAAGACAACCGCCTCTCCCGGCGCACCCCGTCGATTCATGATCAGAGAACCTGTGTCTTCCCGCGGTACACAAACCCGCTCTCCGCGTCTATCGTGATCATTTCGCCATCCTTGACAAGAGTGGTCGCGCTCTTCACGCCGATTACGACCGGAATGCCGAGCGAAACGCCGACGACCGCCGCGTGCGAAGTCAGCCCGCCCTCTTCCGTCACGAGCGCGGCCGCGCGTTCAATGGCGGGCATCATATCGCGATTGGTGAGGCGCGTGACAAGGATATCGCCCGCTTCCACGCGGTCGTTCGCGTCCAGTGAATCCTCCGCGACGATAGCCCGTCCCGCCACTCCCGACGATCCGACACCCACCCCGCGGGAAATCACGTCGCCGATCACCTGGATCTTCAGCAGATTCGTCGTGCCGGCCTGTCCCACCGGCACGCCCGCCGTGATGATGACAAGATCGCCGCTTTGCACATAACCGGACGACAGTGCTCCGTCCACCGCGACGCCGAGCATTTCATCCGTCGTCTTCGTGCCTTTCACGAGCACCGGGTACACCCCCCAACACACCGACAGCCGGCGCGCCGTGCTCGCGTGCGAGGTAACCGCCACGATGGTGCATTCCGGCCGGTGCTTGGCCACCATCCGCGCGGTGAAACCGCTCTCGGTCGACGTGATGACGGCCTTCGCCGACACCGCCTCCGCGATCTCGCGCACCGCGTGGCTGATCGCGTCGGTTTGCGTCCGCTCCACATACTCCCGGTGCCGTCCGACCACCTCGCGCGTGCGCATCGCCCGCTCTGCGCGCTCCGCGATATGCGCCATCGTCTGCACCGATTCGAGCGGATACTTGCCGGCCGCCGTCTCGCCGCTGAGCATGATCGCATCCGTGCCATCGAAAATCGCGTTGGCCACATCGGTGGCCTCGGCGCGCGTCGGACGCGGATTGCGCTGCATCGAATCGAGCATCTGCGTGGCGGTGATGACGTACTTGCCCGCGCGATTGCACTTCTCGATCATGAGTTTCTGCGCGACGGGCACATCCTCCGTCGGGATTTCCACGCCGAGGTCACCGCGCGCGACCATGATGCCTTCCGACACCGCGATGATCTCGTCCAGCATGTCCAGCCCTTCTTGCGATTCGATCTTCGCGATGATGTCGCACCGCGCGCCATGCAGTTCGATCAGACGGCGA
>JAJZZT010000367.1 GCA_021797415.1 Bacillota bacterium | reverse complement strand
CGATCTTGGCGAGCGGCAAAACGTAATATAGCACAGCCCGCTCCCCCCTGTCAACGCCCGGATCAGGGGGGAGCGGGCTGTTCGTCAGTGATATTGTCACCCTGTAAGTCATCCGTGACATACACCCGACATTCACCCTGTGCCGGTGTCAACCCTGCATCGCGTGCTCAAGCACGATCAATTTTGCCCACAGTTGTCCAAGCGTCGCAACACCGTTTTGGAGCAGCAGATCCAGTTGCCTGCTCAACACAATACTCGTCATGTGCGCGTCGCCCGCCGCCGTATGGCGCCTGTCGCAAGGAATATCATAAAGAGACAGCAGCATGTCAAGCGTCGGATATTTCCGCATGGCGTGCAGAAGCATCGCAATCTTCCCGGTATCCAGGATGTGCTGGTTCAGCTCAATCCCCCATGTCCGGCGCAGCGCGGCGTTGAGAAACCGAACGTCGTGTCCGGCATGGTGCGCCACAAGCACCCTGTCTCCCACAAACTGCAGAAACGCCTGAAGCGCGTCCGCCGCAGGAACCGCCTCGCGCACATCGTCCTCCGTGATTCCCGTCAGATCACTCACGGCATCCGGAATGCTCCGTCCCGCCGGCAGTCTGACAAACGTATGGAACACGCCGCATTCCCGGTCGGGATTGGCAATCGTCGCCGCAATCGACAGAAGCTCATCCATCCCCGGATCAAATCCCGTCGTCTCCGTATCGATGACGGCCATCGGAAGATCGCGAAGGAGCCAATCCGACATCTCATGCTCCCGCAGTTCAGCGAGCAGCGATCGCATCTCCACCGCGCCGCGTACGGTCGGAGCGCTTTCCTGGCCGGACAGGGCCTGCCCCGCCATCGCGCCGAAGAGATGCCGCAAGACGCGGATCCGTTCGAATCCCATGAGTCGTCGTCACCCCGATCGCGGAAAACGCCGTCCCGCCAATTGCTGAACCTGGCGGGTCACACGCAACGCCTGTCTCATTTCCTGTCGCAGTGCTTCGTTGAATTCCGCCTCCGGAACATGGTCGTCGACAGGCAGACCTCTTTTGTGCAATCGCAGGTGATGGCGCACACGCATGGTCAGGGCGACCGCAAGCGCGCGCCTCACCTCGGCCGCAAACGCGCCGCCCCACGCGCCGCGCTCCACCAGTCCCGCAATGCGCCCTTCTGTCGAAGGTTCCTCAATCCCGGCGCCAAGCGCAAACAGGCGAACCACATTGACCAGCGGCTGATACAGTCCTTCCTTGATTGGAAAAGTGCCTTTGCGGAGTCCGGCAGGTTCAAAGCGGATCCCGCCAAGCGGAGACATCGCCAGACGGGCGGACATGGACTGGTTGCCGATTTTCCACTTTATGAAGGTTGAGTCGGCCACAATCCGGCCGCCAAACCGCCGGATGTCCAGCACACCTTCCCCGTATCCGGAGATTGCGGCCGCATCGGTGGAAATGAGCAAGAAACGGATATTGTCCCAGTCCGGATACTCCGCGTAACCGGCAAGCCGGATCTTCCATTCCGCCGCCGTCCCGCGCCAGCGCGGATTGCTCGCCATCACATTCCCCGTGCAAAGCGGGTATCCAACCTTGTGCAAAAGCGCCGAGGTCACCTCGCTCAGCCTGGCAAAATAGTCCCCCTTTGCTCCGTTCTCCCCTCCCGCGTCCGCGTAGACAAGCGCGTGATCCTGATCGCTCACGACCGATTGCTCGCGGCGCGCGCCGCTGCCGAGCATGATGAAGGAAAACGGAACGGGCGGTTCGCCCAGGCCGCAATCCTGCAGATGGCGCGCCGCCAACCGGATGACCGCGCCGTGGATGGTCCGGTGCCGCTCCGCCAGGTGATTTACCACAGAGAACACCGTATCCACAGAAAGCTCTGTCGCGGTCCGACCGGGCAATTCGAGCAATTCGTTGCGCAGGGCGCCAAGTTCAAGGCCAATCGCCGGAGAAATGTCGGAATCGGGCATCTGCGCACCTCACAAGCGCACATTTTACAGACAAGATTGCCGAAATACGCATACCATACAGTACAATCACTCGGGAGGAGTGGGAACTTGAAAATCGGAACGCTTCTCAAAGCCGGCAGTCTCGCTCTCGACATCTTCAATCATCAATCCACGCGGCAACTGACCGGACTCGTCAGCAACGGCATCAGGCGGCGCGGGCTCATGCCGCAGGGCAATCTCATGACGCAAGGCGGCAACCCGTTTTCGAAAGCCGGCGCGCAACCCGTGCAATCAGCCGCTTTACGCCTTCCTCGTGTAGAAAAAACAGCGGCCGCACCCCGGTCTAAAGCCTGGCAACAGGAACAGTGGCCCGGAATACCGGTCAGGCAAGCGTTGAAGTACGTGACTCCCGACAATATGAAAAAGGCCATGCAATGGCACGGGATCATCAAGAGCTTCATCGAGAAAGACTGATGCCGAAAGAAAGACTGATACCGGAAAAAACAATTGCCGGCAGGATCGCATCACCGGACATCTCGTCCGCGGGGATCGGCGGCGCCACGATCCTCGCGGATGCTGTCATCGGGCGCGATAGCCGCCAACCACCTTTTCCGGAAGACGTAGCCCAGTCCCCCTACAAAGACCAGAACCGCGCCGCCAATGATCAGTCCGGGAATCACTCCGGCGCTGATGCCCACAAATAATCCGCCCGCCATGAGTTCAAACGGAATGATGCCGACGGCCGTCGTCCACACGAATGGCCAAAGACTCACATTCAGCAGGCCCGCGACATAATTCAGCGCGTGAAAAGGCACCAGGGGCACAAAGCGCAACGTGAGCAGTCCGATCGTACCTCGCCGGCTCACCCATTCATCCACCTGCCGTTGCACTCTGGCCGACAGCCAGCGGAGCAGCCACGCCTGACCGAGCCAGCGCGTGAGGTACATGGCCCACACCGCGCCGATCACCGCCCCGATCCACGAGTAAAAAAGATC
>JAJZZT010000434.1 GCA_021797415.1 Bacillota bacterium | reverse complement strand
CGCCCCGAACTCCACTCGATCCGCGTATTCTCTGGCCGCCTTGGCCACCAGCCCGGTGTTTTCCTGACGGGTCATTTTTACGAGAATCTTGCACAGCTCCGGATTTTTTCGCTGAGCGGCGTCGTACCAGTCATCGCCGATGGCGATCTGCGTGGCTAAAGCGAGGCTCAGCATTTCCTTGGCTCGCTCGTCTTTGGCCGTGTTTCCCCAGAACGCCAGCGTGTGCCACCCCGTGACGGCGGGCATTCCCGTCTTTCCTTTCCGGTCCGCAGGACTCATGTATTCCCGCGCCGCGTGGAGGGCTTCTCCGATACGCTCCGGAGTAAAAGCGGAAAGACGCGCCAGAAAATATTCGTGGGCTTCGTCAATGCCCGCCTTGTCGGCGTTTTCCGGGTTGGCGGACTCCGCGGAGAAAACGCCGGACATGCCGCGCAGCGTCTCCCTGAAGTTGGTGCCGAACAAGGCCGGCGCCGAAGGGTCCTCGATCAGCATCCTGGAAATGTGGGGCAGTTGCCGCACGGGAAATTCCGCGTCGTCGCCCATGGCTTCGTTAAACTGAACGGCGATGTCCGCGATGCGTTGCGCGTCAATAGATGGTTCCTTTCGTTGTTCCACCTGAAGCTGCCACGACGCCGCGCACAATGGGGCCGCCACCATGGTGGCGACGACCTGCGGGACGCCGTGCTCTTTCAGGATTTTCGCCACGGATTGCACGGCCCCGCTGAGTTGCTCGGCGGACTGAGCGAAAGACTTCTCGGAAGCCAGCATGCCGGGGCTGGACGCCAGCGCCCCCATCATGGGTTCCGCCAGGCCCAGCGTGCGATACCAGGCGCTGCGGTTGGCAACCCGCGCCACGGCGCCGCGTGAATTGGCGCCGGATTCCTTATCGGGTTCGGATGCTTTTGCCTCTTGCGGTTGAATTGTGTCCGGTTTTGCGGTGTCGCCCAGGACATCCAGGTTGTCGATCTTGGCCATGGAGTTTCTCCTTTAATGTACGGTTGGATGTTCTTTGGAAGAGGTGGCCCCCGGTGAAGGGGTTGGTACCTCGCCGGTACGCTGCTGTCCGGCCGCCTCGTTCGGCAGCACGTCTTCCCGCTGTCCCGCGACGGGCGCGATGAGGAGCGATATCGGCAGGTTTTCGGTCAAGTTTTTGGTGAGCGCGTTTTGGTCCGGGAACATCCCCAGGTGACGCGGTTGCGCCAGAATGTTTTCCTGTTGATGCAAAACGTGCAAGGCGTCCATGGCGAGGGCGGGCAGGACCGCGCGCAAAAGATACTGGTCTGTTGAAGACAGGTCTTCCACGTCTCGCCAGACCAGTTTTCGTCCGGTCATGGATTGCGGGTCGTCCACAATCATGGCGGGGAGGTGGTCTGCTGGAATGTTCAGCAATGCCGCCGTTTTTTCGATCTGATTCCACCAGACGGGCAAGGCGCCGGACGCATCCAGGGCGACATCCTGCGGAATGGTCTCGCCCTCCTCTCCGCGCCACGGACGCGCCGCGTAAGCTCCCGTCAACAGGCGCGTCAAGAGCCTGGGATACAGCGTATGGGCATGTTCTGACATGGCTCGTTGACCTTTACCTTTTCAGTTCCAGTAATTATGCTATGATACCTATGTTAGCGGTGTTGAACAATCGCCCGTTGTGGTTGTGGTTCCCTCTTGCACCCCGGAACGCTGCAACGTTGCCCCATTCATGTGCTGTAACAAGGAGATCTCCGTGAGCGATCCGACCGACGACGTACCGATGACACCGGATGTCATCGCGCAGCAAAACGCATCCCCCCACATCATGAATCTGCAGGGACTTTCGCTGTCCCCGTCTCCATGGGATGAAACATCATCCTCGTCTTCGCAGGAGGAAGAAAAGGCGGAGCGCCAGTTCAAAAACAAGCGGGAGATGCTGGCGCAACAGCAGCGGGAAGAGCAGGAGCGTCTTCGCCGCCGCGACGAATCCGACCGCAGATACCGATCCTATATGGCGGCCATGGCCACGGAAGAACGGCAGGCGCGCACCAAGGGCGAGCCGATGGATCCGGACGCCATGATCAGCATGTTGCACATGGGCATGGACGCGATTTCCGGAGGCGGCGCGGGGTCCATGATCTCTGGCATCGTGACGGAAGACGCCATCAAGGGCGAAGAGCGTCCGGGCGAGGAGCAGGAGAGCGCCTCTTCGCAGGAGCCGCCGCTTCAACAGCCGCTACGGAACGATTAAGCGATGTGGGATACCGAGAAGGCGGATAACGCGACGTTGCCGTTGTATATCGCGGCGGCCGTCATGGACGCGCAGCAATGGCTGCAGCAGCAGCAAAATCGGGAGGGGTTGGTCGAGGCGGACAATCGCGGCCTCTCCTGGACCTTGAGCGCCCGGCTTGCGGGCCGGCATTTCGGCGTCGCGCAGTATCCTTCCGCGACGTTCGGCTCCGCCGCCCAGGATGCTTTGCTGGTGATGGCGAAGCCCGCAAAAAGATGGGAGGAGTCCAAAGAGATGTCCGACATCCCATCCGCGGAAATCGCGCGCCATCCTTTGTTGTGGTTTGCCACGATCCCGTGGCGGGCGCACCTGTCGAAGCATCGTGACCATCTGGTGCTGCTCTGTCCAGAACAGCACATGGCGTGGAAAACCTTTCCGGCCTGGACGTTGACCTTGCCCGTCAGTTTGGCGGTATGGCGGCTTTTATATGCCGACTATATGCGTTGCCAGAAAGTGGAGGCGGAGGCGCGAACTCAGGTTTCCCGTTTCGTCCTGGGAGACGGGCGCTTCGTTCCGGTCCTGGGATTCGATGTCGAGTGGGGATCGCTGGTGGACATTCCCGTGCGCATCGACCCTTTGATTGCCGAGATGAAAAAGCTGTTTCGCACGGGAAGAGCGCCGGTTTTCGCGGAGGACGGTTATGCCCGTGCCTGACGAGAACACGAACAACGC
>JAJZZT010000334.1 GCA_021797415.1 Bacillota bacterium | reverse complement strand
GCAGTACGTGGAATCCCAGGGGTTAAGCAAGCCCAGAACAAAGACAAGTACCAAAAGATAGCCCGCTTGACCCCCTCCTGGCGCTTCGCGCCCAGGAAAGGGAATGCGCGGGCAGTTCGTTCAAAGGTGGGAACACCCGGAGAAACTACGCGTCGGTTACTGCGGACTGACAGCGGCGCCGACGCCGTTTGCACAGTGCCGACGCCGTTTGCACAGTGCTGTTTCGTGCTGTTTCGCGCCGTCATGATCCTCCGCCGGAGGCTTGGGATTGTATTTCGACGGCGGGCGTTTTCGCCGCCCGCGAGACGATGAGCGTATCCCACATGCCATCCGCGTCGTGCCCCGACACGCCGCAAGCGATGGAATAGATTCCGGGTTTTGACGCAAGAAATGAGAAATCCTGCGTTACGCCCATGCTCGCGCCTTGGCCGGGGTCGGGCGTCTGCGCGCCGGGAAAGGCCGGCAGCGTCACATTGTTCGCCTTTTGCGCTTGCTGGGTGATGACAAGGGCGCTGTGCGGCATCATTCCCGAATTCGTCAGTTCAACCTTGACGTTCCATCCGACGGGCACTGTGAAGACCAGATTGCCGTTCGCGTAGCCGTCGAAGTTGTAACCGCTGTTGGCGTTGCCGTCTGCCGCCGCCAGCTTGATCGTGGCGGTTTTTGTCGCGGGACGGCTGCCAAGGAAGCGGGTTAGGTCGTGCGAAGACGAGGCGGATGACGAACGTGCGGATGTCTGGCCGCCGATCGAACACCCGGTGAGGACAAGTGAAACGGTCAGGACGGCCGCCCACATGTTTCGGCGTGTCCGAGTTCCCGATCGGGTAATCCTTTGAACCCCTTGTGAACGCACCATTTGCCAACACTCCTATCATGCGCCTGGGTTTCCCGGCTACTTGCGCGCACCCGTCTGAAGGCGGGTCACCACGATATGCCCCATCGCGCCGCGAGCAAACTGTCGCATATCGTGCGAAACGAACGGATACACGCCAGGCTGTGCGAATGTCAGTGTCGCGAGAATCCCGTCGCCCGGTGGAACATCGACCGTCTGCACATCGTGCAGCGCGTCCGCGGGATTGCCGCTCAGATCGACCGTGCGCAGCGTGCTGCCCACGACGTGAAAGGCGGACGATTCGTTCGGGCCGGCATTCACGAAAGCGATCGTGAGCGGTCTGCCGACAGTCGCCCGCAACGGATGGGACACCATGCGGTCCACCTGTCCGTTGAAGACCACGTAGCTCGGCTGCCCGTTTAGCATATTGTCATATGTCGGCGGCAGGTAGAACTCGCTCTGGACAACCACCGCCCGGGGTGCGGGCATCGCCTTTTGCGTCACAACCACCGCGCCGTACATGCCCATGGCAATGTGCTGCAACATCGGCGCGCTCTCGCAGTGATACAGAAATACACCCGGCACGGAGGCGACGAAATGGATTGTTCTTGACCGGCCTGGCGGCACGTCGACAAAATTCAGGTTCGGCGCCAGCAGGGCGGCGTGGAGGTCGATGCTGTGCGCCATGAGCGGATCAAGGTTGTGCAGCGTCAACGACACGCGATCTCCCTGTCTGAGCAGGAGTACGGGTCCGGGGACGGTGCCATCAAACGTCCAGGCGTGAAATGGCGTTCCCGGAGCCACATTCACGGTCGTCTCTTCTGTGTACATCTGGATGGTGACATGGTTGCCTCGCCTGACGAACAGCATTGGACGGGGTTTCTGGTTGACCGTTCGCATGGCCGTCGGTTCAGAGGCTGCGCCGTTCGAGTTGCCTGAAGAATCGTCTGCTCCGCCTGTTTGTGACGGTAGACTTTTTTGTGCCTGTGTGTCCTGGCCGTTCCCGGCGGTGGCTGCAAAGTTAGTGCCGCAGCCGCCGAGCGCGGCGGTGAGCAGTGTCAGGACGCCCAGGAATAAACCCTTCGACAGGAAGTGATGCGCCGAACGCATGGACATTGAATGTTCACCCCCCATCAGATTCAGAATCATCTTATCTGACTTCGGGAGGAACTTTGTGACAATGATCACAAATGCGCAGAAAGATGGCGCCGGATATTGTGGGGGATGTGTTGGGGAAGGCGTGTTTGCTGCTGGATTAGGGGAACTGTGATAAACCAAATTTCGGCAGGCGAGTGACAGTAGATATAGCGTTTGACTGAATCCTCAAACGCTATATCTGGAATCAGATCGCCTGCAAAGCGAACTTTATCACAGTTCTCCTGGGCCCCATTCGGGATTCCGTCCGGCGCACGGCAACCGGCCGCCATGATGCCTGGAGATAACGGCGGCAGCAGAAAACTCCGGCGCAAAGGCGTCGGAGTGCGGAATCCGAAGAGTGTTCAGGAGTGTTTCTTACGGTCCGTTTCGTCGTGGATTTCCTCGCGGAATCCGTCGACGGCGCGTTCCCGCCGCTCTTTTTTGTCCTCGACGGCGCGCCTGTCCTCGTCGCGCATCTCATGGCCGTGCGCCCGCAGGAAGTCGTCCGCCTCCCGCATATTTTCCTGGGTATTCGCGATGTTCTCCTGCAACCGTTGCACGTTGTCGCTGCGATCGTCCGGTTTGGCCAAGCTCGACATCCCTTTCGGTTAGATCTTTTTCGCAGATCCCCCATAGGATGCAATCTGTTGCCGCTTTCTATGCGCTGCGGGCGCAGGCCGGCCGGTTTTGTGTTATCCTTCAGAGAATCGGAATGGGATGTTGTCTGTGCTGTACGGCGGGTTGCGGCGGACAGATCGGCTATCGTGGAACCGCGGCAGGCGGGGGGCGGAGACTGTGCCGGCTTCGGCCTATGGTGAAGCTGGCGCGGCGTCCGGAGTAAATTCGACCGCCAGCCCGGCTCCCGGCGTGAAGGTGATGGCGGGACCGTCGTACGTCACTCCTCCCTTGGCCCGACTGTCTTTGAGAAAATACGCCGCGTCAAGGTCGATGTGCGCGCACTGC
>JAJZZT010000101.1 GCA_021797415.1 Bacillota bacterium | reverse complement strand
CGCGGGATCTGCCGAAAGAACCGGAGTGGGAGCTGTTCGATCTGGAGGCGGACCCGTATGAACTGAACAATGTGTACGCCGATCCCGGCCATCAGGGAGAGGTGAGCAGGCTGACCGGGGAGTTGGCACGGCTGCAGGCGCACTTCGGCGACGAACCCGTACACAAGTAGGAGTGGCCCAGCCCTTTGCCCGGCGAGTTCCGCGCCATGGACAAGGTGTGCTGGGTCGTCGTCATCCCCTGTGTCCGGCGAGTTTAGCGATAGCGGTGTCCACGCAGGAGCAAAGGGCAGGGCGGCGACTGGAATAATACTGGAAGAAAACGTTTTCAAGATAAACCCCCATGGCGCGCCCGCGCCCACAGCGTGAACACAAGCGCCAGCGCGAGGGTCAGCGCCCCGTATATCCAGGCGCTGCGCACCCCGGTCGCTGAAAGCACCGTCCCGGTGCCTGCCGCGAGGCCGAGCATGCGCGAACCCATCGTGATGTCGATGGCCGTGCCGAGATTCAGGCCCATGCGCTGGACGCTGCCGAGTGTGGCCTGCAATTCTGGACCGGCTGTGTCCATCAGGGTGGACAGGTTGCCCGGGAAAAACAGGCCGGCTCCCAGCCCGTAGCAAAAGAGCAGGACCGCCATCGCGGTGACGGCGGCGTGCAGGGGGAGGAGCGCAAGCCCGGCGAAGGAGACGGTCATGACCGCCAGGCCGAGCGCCGTTACGCGGAGGGCGCCGATGTGTTTCGCCCACGTTGCGGACGGGCGTGAGAGTGCGATGAGGCCAAGGGGAGCGAATGCGTTCACGAGACTCGCCTGCCACGGCGGCATGCGCTGTACCCTTTCGAGCAGAAAGGGCGGCAACAGGAAACTGAGCGATGTCGCTCCGCCGACCGCGGCGATGCCGATGACGGAGGCGACAAAGCGGCGATTGCGCCAGAGCCCGGACGGGATGATGGGAGTCTGGTTGCGCCGTTCCCACAGCCACAGGCCGCTCACCGCCAGGACGGCGAACAGGATCCACGGCCATCGCGCCATAGCGGACGCGGTGCCACCGGTTGCGAACAATGCTGCGGTCACTGCGCAGGCGAGCAGGAGATTGCCTGTCGCATTCAGCGGCGATACATGGGTCGTCCGCGGAACGCACTGACGCAGGCGCCAGGCAGCCAGTCCGGCGACCGCGACGACGGGGAGATTGGCCCAGAAAAGCCACCGCCAGCCGAGTGTGGAGAGGATGAGTCCGCCGACGCTCGGCCCGGCGATGGGACCGAGACCTTGAAATATCGCAAGGCTGCCAAGTGCGGCGCTCCGCCGTGGCGCGCCGACGGCGGTGGTCACCAGCGCCGCGGCAGTAGCCTGCACCATCGCAGCGCCGACGCCCTGCGCTGCCCGCGCCGCGATCATCTGGGCGAGCGACGGCGCCGCTCCGCACCATGCGGACGAAATGCCAAAGAGCAGCAATCCCCACAAGAAGATTCGCAACCGTCCGATGCGGTCGGCCCACCTGCCAAAAAGCATCACGGTCGCCACCAGCGATGTCGCGTACAGTGTCACCGCCCACGATACCCCAGGCACGGACGTGTGCCAGGCCGACTGCAGCGTCGGCAGCGCGATGTTCATGATCCCCGTGTCCAGTGTGGAAAGGAACAGTCCGGCCTCCGCCACCCACAGGATGCCGCGTTCCCCTGCGTTTTTATCTTGAAAATGTCTTCTGCCGGTCGTCGTCATCCCCTTTGCTCCTGCTCAGACACCGCTTCGCGGAACTCGCGACGGGCAAAGGGTACGCCGACGGTCCGGTGAATTTTCATTCTTCCGATGGTGCCGCCTCGGCGCCATGGGAGCCCATCTACGTTTTCCGCCCGCATCTCCGCTTCTCTCCTTCGATCGCCTGCCCGGCGTCTTGTCTCCGTTCACCTGCCCGGCGTCTCTCACCGCCGTTTCCGTGATTGTAACCGAGGCACATTTCGGTTACGCTCGAAATGAGACGAAGGGGAGGCTTGGCGCATGGACGCCTACGGTTCGGTGATTCAGGTCGCCCAACTCATCGGGGACCCCAGGCGCGCCGCCATGCTCATGGCGTTGATGGACGGAGAGGCGTGGCCGGCCGGTGATCTTGCCAGGGCGGCGGGCATCGCTCCGTCCACCGCAAGCGAACATCTCAGTCAACTGGTGGACGGCGGACTGCTTGCGGTGGCCCGGCAGGGAAGACACCGCTACTACCGCTTTGCGGACGAGTCCGTCGCGCAGGTCATGAAATCGCTCGCGGCGGTTGCGCCGCCCGGTCCCGTGCGATCGCTGCGCCAGTCGGATGTGCGCAAGGCCCTGCGCTATGCCCGCACCTGCTACGATCATGTGGCGGGCCGCGTGGGAGTGGCGATCGCGGAGGCTGTGACGGCGCGCGGATACTTTGAGCGCGCGGCATCCGGCTGCCGCCTGACCGACGCGGGGCTTGCCTGGCTTGCGAAACTTGGCGTTGCCTGGGACGGGACGCGCAGGGACGTGCCGTTGCACATTGACTGGACGGAGCGCACGGAACACCTGGCTGGCCCGCTCGCCGTCCGCCTCACGGAGCGCCTGTTCGAGCTGGGCTGGTTTGCTCGCCGTCCCGGAACGGATGTTGTCGGCAGGCGGGCGGTTGTGGTCACGGAGGCGGGCAAGGCCGCGCTGCGCACTCACCTTGGGTTGGAGGACCTAGAGGATGTGTAGACAAGCGGCAAAAAGGGATGGGTAGAGGAAACGGGGTGAAGATGTTGCGGGTGGCGGTCATATCCGACATTCACGGCAATCTGGAGGCTCTCCAGGCGGTGCTATGCGATTTGCGCCGGGTGCAGTATGATCAACTCGTCTGTCTGGGCGATTTGGCGTATAAGGGGCCTGCGCCGTCTGAGTGCGTGGCGGCGATCCGGGATCTCGGCATTCCCTGCGTTCACGGGAACACCGATCTCCGGCTGCTGGGATCGCTCGCGCGCCGCAATGCGCACGCGGATTATACATATCGGGAGAATCCACATGAGTCGCCGTATCTGAAGTGGCATACAGACAGGATGCAGGAGGGCGATCTGGCGTATCTTGAGACGCTGCCGCTGCAGTATGCGATTGAGGCAGACGGGCTGCAACTGCTCTTTGTCCATGGCACGCCCCGCGATCCGTTTGCCGGGATCCAGCCTCACGATCCGCCGGACGAGGTTCGCGGGCATCTGCGTGACGTACGCGCTGGCTGGATTGTCATGGGGCATGTCCATATTCCCTTTGTGTACCGTTTTGCCGGCAGGCAACTCGTCAACGCGGGGGCGGTCGGATTTTCACTCGATGGGGACGGGCGTCCGGCGTACGCCGTGTTGGACACGGCGACGCGGTCGATTGAAATCCGCAGGGTGGAATACTCTCGGAATGTGACGGTGACTCTCGCGAAAAGGCGATCGTTCTGTTTCTCTCCGGACTGGTACGGCGAGGTGCTTATGAAAGGTTTTTGGGAGGCGATTCCGTTTGAACAGCGCCGGGAGATCGACGGGCTCCCGGTGGCCGGCAGAGCCGGGGCACCTTTGCATCACTCCGATATACATTATCCTGACGTTGACGTGAGGAACCAGTAAAGATAGACTGTGCAGGAGGAGGGACGGACATGGCTGAACTTCAACTGAATCCTGCAAAGACGGCGCTGGTTGTGATCGATTGACAAATGCAAACCGTAGGGTCTGATGGCACAGGAAGTTTCATTAACCAATTTCATAATCAAGGTGATCAAGTGAACAATTACAATCCTTGGAGTTAAGTTGATCGATCAGAGTGAGATCGGGATGCACCATCTCAGATCTTACTCTGATCTTTTCTAATGCTATCTAAAGCCGTGAAATAATATAAATATATAGATTATTAATATAAAAATATGAACTTCTTCTAAGTGAAGATCAGAAAATGCTAGCCCGAAAATTCGGTAGCACTTTCTGCAAGATTCATGCCAGTACTGACGGAGGTGTGAATGTGCGTTCATCATGGATATGGCGTATCGTACCGCTATTAGTTCTTACCCTTTCAGGTCTCACAGCAGTTCAATTAATCATGCGAGTACAAACCAGAATTTCACTACCAACCGTAAGTTCTTATGTAAGATCAGTTCAGTTCTTGCCAGACACACCTGATATGAGAATTTTAAGCGCAAAACACCCGAAAGTCGTGGAGAGAAAAATTATTGGATGGTTATCTAATGCTGAACAGGTTCATTTACATACTCCATCCATAGAATTTAAAGTTATTCAATACGCTTTCATTGGACCGTCGATTCTTCAGATCAATTTTGATAGATCTAATTGGATTCATTTGCTTTGTGCTTCATATCTTACGCAGAGTCAGATGCCAGGAGGATTTTATAACACCCAATTACATTATGTTCGAAATACAGTTCTTGTGATAACGAATAAAGGTTCGGAATATGTGAAGGACCCGCACTTGTACAACTGGTTGCAAAGCGGATGGAAACTGGATTTCTGAGACTTATCTTGCGTACTGTCGATTCACAGTGGCATCGCCTCTCTTGGTATTGAATAAGGGAATGGCTGTACACTTATTACACTATAAGTAAATTTTATAGTAAAAATAGTAATATTTGAATACTTGGTTCAGACCGGACTGGTACGGCGAGGTGCTTATGAAAGGTTTTTGGGAGGCGATTCCGTTTGAACAGCGCCGGGAGATCGACGGGCTCCCGGTGGCCGGCAGAGCCGGGGCACCTTTGCATCACTCCGATATACATTATCCTGACGTTGACGTGAGGAACAAGTAAAGATAGACTGTGCAGGAGGAGGGACGGACATGGCTGAACTTCAACTGAATCCTGCAAAGACGGCGCTGGTTGTGATCGATTTGCAGAAAGGGATCGCCGCAATGCCCTGTGCGCCCTATCCGGCGGCCTCCGTGGTCGAACGGGCGGCCCGTCTGGCCGATGCGTTCCGGAAGACGGGCGGACTGGTTGTGCTGGTCAATGTCAATACATCCGACGGACGGGACATGCTCCGTCCCGTCACGGACGAATCGGTGCGGCCGGGCGGATGGGAGCGGCCGGCGGACTGGGCGCAACTGGTGCCGGAATTGAATGTGGCGGCGACCGACCATCTGGTGACCAAGCGGCAGTGGGGCGCGTTCTTTGGCACGGATCTGGATCTGCAATTGCGCCGCCGCGGCATGGACACAATCGTCCTGTGTGGCATCGCGACGCACATCGGCGTCGAAATGACAGCGCGGGAAGCGTACCAGCACGCGTACCAGCAGGTGTTTGCCGAGGACGCGATGACCGCGATGGACGCGGCGCAGCACGAGAATAGCTGTAAATACATATTCCCCCGCATCGGCCGCCTGAGAAAGACCGATGAGATCATCGCCGCCCTCCGGGGATAGAACGTGCTCCTGCCGCACGTCTCCGGTTCTCCGAAGTCGTCACGGCGATAAAGCGGAGTAACCGGCGGCGCGGTAGATCATCTCGGTGAGGTGAACGACCCGGCGTGCGAATGTTCCCGGGACGAGCACATCATGCCGGCCCGCGATCGCGTCGACAAAGCTCTTGTCCTGGTTCGTCGTCTGCGGTGGAAGCTGCGGCGCAAAAGGTTCTTCTTTGAAGCGGCGCACGGTGATTTTTCCGTCGTCGTAGAAGATTGCGCCGCGTTCGCCGCAAAATGCGTACGTTTCGTGCCAATGGGGCGCCGATCCCACGAGGTTCAGGCCGCAGGTGACACCGCCCGCGAATTCGATGGAGGTGAAGGAGTCGATTTCGACGGGCGTGCCGCGTCTGGAGAGGGTCGTCCGCACGGTTTGCGGTTCGAGTCCCGTGATCCACAGCAGGACATCCACGATGTGGCTTCCCGAATCCATGAGAAATCCGCCGCCCGACAGTGCGGGATCCTGGCGCCATGTCCCTTGCGACAACCGGATCCATTCCTGGTACAGACTCGCAGTGACGGAGGTGAGCGGCCCGATCACGCCGTCGTTGACGGCCTGCCTGATGTAGTGGAATTCTGGCTGGAAGTGCCGCTGGTACGACACCTGCATCACTTTGCCCGCGGTCTTTGCGGCGGCGATAAGCGCGTCGGCCTGGGATGTGCTCTCCGTCATCGGCTTCTCCACGAGAACGTGGCAACCGTGCGCGAGGGAGTCCATCATGTGTTTGGCATGCAGGGTGTGCGGCGTGCAGATGACGACGGCGTCCGGGCGCGCATTGTCGAGCAGCGCCTGATAGTCGGAAAACCGGAGGGCGTTTTCCAGCGCAAATTTGTCTGTCACCGTCGCGAGACTCTGTTCATTGGGGTCCGCCAGCGCGACGATCTCCACCTCATCGTTAAGCTCCAGCAGTTGGCGGCAATGCCAATGCGAGATGCCGCCTGTCCCGATCATGCCCACGCGCAGTTTTTCCATCTATTTCTTTTGTCTCCTCGTGCAGCGGAAATGGGAGCCCGTGACTCGATGTCAGTATACCTTTACGACAGTGAATATGCAGCGAATTTTTATGCAGCGTGTTAGCGTTTGTTTTGGCGTTTTTGTTGTTTCATTGTACAGACGCGCATGAATCAGATAGAGTAAAGCGATGACATTCTGCGGTTTTATGAGGAGTGGCGTACGTGATGGAGAGATTGCCGCGCGCCGGTGCGCATGCATGCGGCGTCAGTGCCCAAGCTGTGCTGGGGTTTCTTGATGCGGTCGCCGAGCTGCAACTGGAACTGCACAGCTTCATGCTGGTCAGGCATGGGACAGTCGCCGCAGAAGGCTGGTGGAATCCGTACCGCGCCGATGCGCCGCACATGCTGTTTTCCCTTACGAAAAGCTTCACGTCGACCGCCGTGGGGCTGGCGGTTGCGGACGGCCTGATCACGGTGGACGATTTCGTGCACTCCTTTTTCCCGGAATACGTCCGCGATTCTGTGGACGACCATTTGGCCGCCATGCGGATTCGCCACCTGCTGTCCATGAGCACCGGGCATGCGCAGGATGCGCGACTGTCACGAGAGGGGCACGAGGAGGACTGGGTGTGGGGCTTTTTCCAGGAACCTGTCGTTCACGAGCCGGGCACGCATTTTGTGTACAACAACGGAGCGAGTTATATGCTGTCTGCGATCGTACAGCGGGTGACCGGCCAGACACTGGAGCAGTATCTGGGAACGCGGCTGTTTGCGCCGCTTGGGATCTCCGGCGTCAGATGGGACACCTGCCCGCGCGGACGAAGTATCGGCGGTTCCGGCCTGCGCCTCAAAACGGAGGATATCGCCAAATTAGGGCTGCTGTACCTGCGACGGGGCGTCTGGGACGGCGGCCGTGTCCTGTCCGCCGAATGGGTGGACGAGGCGACCCGTCGCCACATCGCAAATGGAGACGATCCCGCAAGCGACTGGGCGCAGGGTTATGGCTACCAGTTCTGGCGCTGCCGTCACGGTGCGTACCGCGGCGACGGGGCGTTCGGTCAGTTTTGCGTTATTTTCCCGGAACAGGACGCCGTGTTGGCCATCACCAGCGGGGTTCGTCAGATGCAGCAGGTGCTTGACGCCGTTTTTGCGCACCTGCTCCCTGGTATGGACGACAGTGCCGCCGCGGCGGATGCGGGTGTGCAACAGAAACTTGAGGAACGCCTCGCCGTCCTTGCCTTGCCGCCTGTCGATCCTGGCCGGACTGCCCCGCGAACGTCCGGTGCGGTGCACTATGCCATCGCGGAAAACACGCAGGGATTCACCGCCGTCCGCTTCGCCTGGGAGTCGGACCGTTGCATCGTCAGCCTTGCGAATCGCGCGGGCGAACATGCGATAGCGTGTGGGCTCGGCCATTTTGCGCAAGGCGTCTCATCGCTTTCCGGGCGTCCGGAGCCGTTTGCGGCGTCCTGCCAGTGGCGGGCGGAGGATGTGATGGTGGTCGTGGCGCGGTTTGTGGAAACGCCGTTTTTCTGGACCATGACATTCTGCTTTGCGGGCGAAACGCTGCAGTCGACGGTTGTCGTCAATCTGTCTTTCGGATCTCAGGAACAATTTTCGCTGGAGGGCAGGCGGACAGAATGACCATCCGTTTGCGGCAGATGACCTGCGCCTATCTGCGCAACGGCTCCGACGTGCTGCTCATGAAACGGTCGGATGAGACGCACATCGCACCCGGACTGTGGGCGTGCATCGGTGGGCACCTCGAACCGGGGGAGATCAGTGATCCGGCCGTCTGCGCCCTGCGCGAGATCGAAGAGGAGACGGGCATCGCGGCGCACCAGATTCTCGACTTTCGCCTGCAGGCGGTGGTGATGCGCCGCAGGTCGCACGAGATCCGTACGCAATACGTGTATTTTGGCATGACCAATACGCGCGCGCTGGGACAGACCGCGGAAGGGACGCTGCACTGGATTCCTCTCGCGGACATGCTGGGCAGGGAGATGTCGACGGCCAACCGCTTTGTTCTGGAGAAGTACCTGCGCGACGGTCTGTCGGAGGCCGTTTGGGTGGGCGTGCTCGGGAACAGGGATGGTGCGCCGTTCATCTCGTGGGCGACCGTCGCGGATTGGGAGTGACGCTTTGAAGCGGCGGATGCATTCCCGGCCGTTCCGGCATCGTACGCTTGCATTGACGACGGTTTCCGGCCGCAAACCCGTTTGAGACGCGGAAATTTCTCCCGCTGTCTACGACGACCGTGAAAGGTCTGGGCACGGCTAACAGCAGAGTGGCGCTGGAGATTGTGGATGGCCTGACGCGGGGCCAGTGACCCATCGCGAACTTGTGACGGAAGATGTTCTTCTATAGAATGTTTTAGGAAATCAGAAATCAGAAAACGACTCCCCAGTTCGGGACGAGAGGACGTGGCGTCGTGTACCTTCTTGTTGGCACCGCCAAAGGGTTGTTCCGCTATCAGACGGATGATCGAATCAACTGGCGCGCGCTTGAACCGGTGTTCTCGGGCGATCCGGTGTATGCCAGCGCGTACGACCGGGAGACGGGGACGGTGTACGCGGGTGTGAATTCCGAATTTTACGGCCCTTCGATCCGACGGTCTCTCGATTGGGGAGAGAATTGGGACACTGGCGGCAGCGGACTCGCGTACGCAGCGGACGACCCCGAACGCGTGACGCGGATTTGGTCCATTCGACCTGCCGGTGCGGAACTCCTCTACGCCGGCGTCGAGGCAAGCGGCCTGTTTCGCTCAAGCGATGGGGGAGACACGTGGACAGAGGTGCGGGCGTTGCGCCAGCATCCCACACATGCCACGTGGGAACCTGGATACGGCGGCAAGTGCCTGCACACGATTGCCCTGGATCCGTTCCATTCCAACCGCATCTACATCGCGTGTTCCTCTGGCGGCATCTACCGCTCCGACGACGGCGGCGATCATTGGCGGCCCATCAATCAGGGCATCCGGGCCGAGTTTATGCCAGAAGATCAACAATATCCAGAATCGGGCCAGTGCGTCCACAAGTTTTGGCTTTCTCCAACGCTCGAGGACCGTATCTGGCTGCAAAACCACGGCGGGATTTATCGCTCGGACGACGGCGGTGACAGTTGGGCCTATGTGGGAGGACCTCTGCCGTCGGACTTCGGCTTTCCCATCGTCGGTCATCCCGTCGACCCGGACCGAGCTTACGTCCTGCCGCTCCTGCGCTGGCCGCGCTGGTCGCCGGACAACGTTCTCGCGGTGTATGAGACCCGGGACGGCGGACAAGGATGGGAGCGGCTGTCTCACGGACTGCCGCGTGCCTTCACGGGAGTGCTGCGCGATGCGTTTTCCGGGGACGACAGGACGCCGCTGGGTCTGTACTTTGGCACGACGTCGGGCGCCCTCTATCATTCGGCTGACGAAGGGCAGAACTGGGACCTGCTTGCCCAGCACCTGCCCCGGATATATTCCGTGGTTCTGGCTGAGGAGTCATGATTACGGTTCATCTGCCGGTTCACTTGTCCGGTCAGTTCCACGCCGATCCCGTGTTGACCGTTGCCGGCACAACGTGCGCCGAGCTGCTGCAATCGCTCGATGACCGCTATCCCGGCATGGCCATGTGGTTGGCTGAGCCGGACGGCTGTTTTCGCCAGAACCTGAGTGTCTTTGTGTCGGGCCGCCGACTGGCGTCCCGCACCGACACCTCGGAGCCCTTGATCGATGGCTCCGAGGTGTGGATTCTGCACGCGATATCGGGCGGATAGCGAGGAGTTTTGAGTGGAGATCCAGCATTATCCTCATGATACTCGGAAAATCGACCTCCTGTCGGCCTAAACCGGGTAGATCTGTGATTTCGTAGTTTGTTCACGCGGCTGCGCCAGCGCGCACGATTGCGACAGGGGGCTTTGTAGTGATCCGGCACATCGAGGAGTTGTCGATCAACGCTTGGCCAGCACTGCAGACGGTGATGCACGATGGATGGCTGATAAGGTTCTCCAACGGCTATACCAAGCGTGCAAATTCCATAAATCCACTGTATGATTCCACTGACGACATGTACGGCAAGATCCAGTATTGCGAGAGCCTATTCCACGCCAGAGGCTTGAGACCTACGTTCAAGATGACGCTGTCGGTGCACCCGGACAACTTGGATGTGGTTCTGGCGAGTCTCGGATACAAGGCTATTGACCACACGAGTGTCCAATCAGTGGATTTGTCCAGGTCGGCAGAACCATTATTACGTACGGTTAAACTCGAAGAAGAGTTAAGTGAACCGTGGTTGGACCAGTTTTGTCTGCTGAGCCATCAAGAGGATACGAACAGGGCGACAATGAGACGAATGTTCGGGTTCATTGTTCCGAAAACCTGTTTCATTTCCCTGCTGCAAGACGAATGCGTCGTCGCCTGTGGTGTGGGGATTTTGGAGAGGGGCTACCTTGGCCTATTCGATGTGGTGACGGACGAGCGGTTCAGAAACCGCGGATTCGGTGAGCAGTTGATCTTGAATCTGCTGAAGTGGGGACGCGAAAATGGCGCAAGGCATTCATATTTACAAGTGATGCGGAGTAATGCGCCCGCTCTCAAACTGTATTCGAAGCTGGGATTCCGGGAGATTTATCACTATTGGTACCGGTTCAAATAGTGGGCGGGGTCGGCCGTACAGTGAGGGGGCAGCGGAATGTCTGAGTTGCCGAAGCACTTTGTCTCTGCAGCCGTGGTGGTGCTGAACGTCAAGAGGGAGATCCTGCTTATCAGGGGCCCGCGAAGGGGATGGGAGCCGCCGGGCGGCGTCGTGGATCAGGGTGAATCCATCGATCTTGCCTGAACAACACGACTGTGGCGACGCCGCGGATATTGATACCGGTGCTGGAAAATCACCAGCGAGCCGATGGTTCCGTGCATATCCCGAAGGCGTTGAGACGGTACATGCATGATCGAAAGGAGCTGACGCCCTGAAGGCGTTTAGCATAGGTTTGAGTCGAAGGCGGTGGGCGACAAAAGGGACGCGGGAGGCGAGGAGATGTTTTACAGGCGCAAGGCGTATCTTGTAAGGAAGGATTTTGTCGAGATTTTCAACGCTCATTTCAATAACACAAATTTGCCGAACCAGGTGAAACACGGCGCTCGTCTGATCGGTCGCTGGATGAAGCCGAATAACGATGACACCGTTGAGATTTTTGCCATATGGGAATACGACAGTCACGAGGCTTATCTGGAGATTGAATCCAATGTTCGATCTGACGAAGCGCACTCCGCACGCATTCAAGACTGGTACGAGAAAAACGGCGGAAGAGAGTGCGTGTATCAGGAGTACCTTCTGGACGTCAAGAACGAATTTTTGGAGTCGACTGTAAGGGCGGACCACGCGGTCGAGCGGTGAGTCAATCGGGATACAGGCGACGAAACCTTGCCCGCACCCCGATTTTTCGCAGGCTCGATCAATCCACCGCGGGGATCATGCCGTCTTGCATCTGATACACGAGGTCAGCGTTGCGCAGGGTCTGCTCGCGGTGGGAAATGAGCAGCGCCGTGACATTCGGCATTCGTTCCCGGATGGCGCGCATGACCTGGCTTTCCGACAAGGAATCGAGTGCGGATGTCGGTTCGTCGAGGATGATGATGTCCGGTTGCGCCAGCATGGCTCTCGCCAACGCGATCCTTTGTCGCTGACCCCCGGAGAGCAGGCTGCCGTCCTCTCCCACACGCTCATCATAGCCTCGCGGCAATTGTCTGATGAAGGCGTCGGCATCCGCCCACAGCACGACCTGATCGATGTTCGCATCAGAGGCGGCCGGTCGTCCGCAGAGGATATTGTGACGGATGGTATCGTCAAAGAGAAATGCATCCTGCGGCACATAGGCGATTCGTCCGCCCACTTCGACGCTCCCGCTCTGCGCTGGGTAGAGTCCGAGCATGATCTTGGCCAGCGTGGACTTTCCGCATCCGCTGGGGCCGGAGAGTCCGATGATGGAGCCCGGCGACAGCGTCAGGGAGACGCCGTGGACAATCTCGCTGCCGTCGGGATACGAAAATCGGACGTCCCTCACGACGACGGCTCCGCGAGGCGTGACCGCCCGACTCGCAGACAAGGGCGCAGCGGACACTCGTGAGTCTGATCCGTCATCGAGATCGAGCAACTCATAGACGCGCTCTGCACCCGACAGTTGTGACTGCAGTCGAGACCAAGCCCCTCCGATCGCTCCCAAGTCTCCGACACCCGCCTGCAACCCCAAAATGGCGGCGACGGTGCCCCATGTCGCGCCTCCTTTGAGTACCAGCCACGATCCAGCCCCAAGCACCCCGAGGTACGCGAGCCCGAGGAACAACTGATCCACGCCGTCGATGACCCCGTTTTGTTTGGCCAGAGTTTCGCGGTGGCGCAGGACCTCGTCGTTGACCAGCGCGAAACGCTGATCCATGGCGTCGTGAAGACGATAGAGTCGGATCGCGCTCACGCCCTGCAGGATTTCGCCATAGGTGGCCACGACCTCGCCCAGTGTCTCCTGTAACGCGCATCCAGTTCGTCCCAGAGGTGCCTTCAGGTGACTGGCGGACAGGTTGGACAGGCTCAGGACAGCAAGCTGCACGCAGGCCAAGCGCCAGTTGAGCCAGACGGCTGTCGCGAGACAGAGTCCGCCCGTGACAGCGGGGCTGACCAGCCAGTGCAGGCCGCCGTCAAAAATGGACTCAAGCTGCGCCGCGTCGTTGGTGGCCACGGAGAGCACATTGGCCGCGGATTTTGCGTCCAGCGCACTGAGCGATAACCGCGTGACGCTCCGGAACACCGCGTTCCGGAAGGACATGGACGTCCGCTTGGACAGCGTATTGCAAACAAAGGCAGACAGAGGGGTGCTGACAAGGATCAGGAGGGCGCACACGCTGGCAAGCCAAAAGGCCGCGACCTCTTCCTGATGTTGCCTGTACAAGAACGCGTTGACCGCGTCGCGGACCGCCAGGCTCACGAGTATGCCCGTGATGGCAGAAAACAGGTTTCCGAACACAAGCGTGACGAGAAACACCGCAGGCCTTGTGAGCGAGCGCACCGTTCTACGAAACACGGATCCGTTATGCACGCAAATGCACCTGCCCTTCCTGCTCTGTCCACATGCGGCGATACAGAGGGCAGGACCCCAAGAGCTGCGCGTGCGATCCCGACGCGATGATTGTTCCGCCGTCGATCACGCAGATCGTAGCCGCATCCGCCGCATCGGCGAGTCGATGGGTGACGAGCAGGATGGTGGCGCCGTGCGGGATACCCGACCAGGCCGTGCGCAACATACGGCCGTATACTTCGGGCAGGGAAGATGTGGGTTCGTCCAGCAGCACCAGTGAGGAGTTCCGCAATAAGGACCGCGCGATGGAAAGGCGTTGGCGCTGGCCCCCGGAGAGATTTGCCCCGCCGTCGGTGAGGATCGTGTTGTACCCTTGCGGAAGTGACGCAATCCAGTCCTGGAGTCCTGCGAGTCGGGCGGCTTCTGCAATTTCTGCCGGCGTACAGTCGCGCCGGGCCAAGGCGATATTGTCGGCAATAGAACCTCGGAACAGGTCTGTCCGCTGCGTTACCACGGCCATGCGTCCACGGAGCTCCGCCAGGTCCAGAGACCGCACGTCCCATTCTCCGATGCGAATGGATCCGGACTGTGGCGTATAGATGCCACTGATCAGGGACAGGAGAGTGCTCTTTCCACTCCCGCTCGGACCAACGACAGCGGTCACGCAGCCGGCTCGCGCGCGAATGCTGACGTTGCGCAGCGCAGGTTCAGCCTCGTGGCCGGGATACGAAAAGGTCACAGCATCGAAGACAACATCGGGCCCTCCTTGAGGGAACGCAGGCTGGATTCCATTCACTCTCTCTTCGGGAAGGCTGAGCACGTCCTGCACACGGCGCAGCGCAGCGCTCGTTCGGCCCCAATTGTTCAGAATGAACGGGAGGTATACGGTGGGACCGATGGCGTAATCCAGCAATTGTAGAATCGAGAGCACGCTTCCCGGATGCAACTGGCCGTGCATGACCAGCCATCCTCCGTAGAGGACGCCGAGCAGCCTTGGAACGAACGCGACCGATGTACAGACCGGCTGCAGCAGGGAGACATAACGGTTGATCCGCTGGTCTTCGGCAAATATAAGCGAATGACGCCGACGCGCGCGGCTGCCGAACCAGTCGTACAGGTGGAAGACCTGCACGATGCTTGCGCCGGCAAGAACCTGCGACAACTGCTGATTGGCCTCGGCGACATGAGCGGCGCGTTCCGGATAGCGCGCTGCCGACTTTCGGTTGAGCCATGCGGCGGCCATCATGCCAAACGGGGTGTACGCAAAGGTGACGAGGAACAGTCGCCAGTTGAGCGAAGCGATCACAGCGGCGGAGAGGATGGCGAGCAGGGGTTGCAGAATGAGGTTCTTGAAATCGTCGGTCATGAAGCCGACGAACGCGTCGGCGTCCTGTCCCATACGCGTCTGCATGTCGCCGAATTGCAGCGTGTCGGTGTGCTCTGCCGGAAGATTGGCTGTTTTCCGCGCAAGATCTCGCTTGAGTTGACCGACGGACCTGGCCGAGAGAGTCATTGAGGAATACCGGGCGAGCCAGGAGAGAGCGGCCGCACACACCACCACTGCAGCGAAGACAGCCATCCAGAATAGCAACGGGGCGCGTTCGCCGCGGATGGACACGTCGACAATTTCCCCCGTGAGAAGTGCGCGATAGATCTGGACGCCGATGAGCAGCGAGGAACTCACGAGCGTCGCGATGAGCCAGAGCGACTGCGTTTTGGCATACGCCAAGACCAGTTTGGACACAAAAACACCCCATTCATTCGTTATCGCGAACGAAGCAGGGTACAGTACAAAATGCCCGCCCCAAATTATGCGGGAGTCATCCTGTTCCGCACCAAGCCTATCGTTTCGAGCGAATCCGAATAAATGCGATGCGTCCCATGCGAGATCCTCCAAAGCGACGAATACGTAAGCGAAGGTGCTTACGTCCGCAGTATATACCGCGAGAGTATATGGGTGCAACCTGTGCTACACTACATTCTGGGGGTGTGCTGCCATGGATGATGGTTTCATCAGTGTCGGGGCGGCTGGAGTCGTGTTTCTGGACGGGCGCGTCCTCTTGGTGCGCCTGAACTACGGCCTGCACCAGGGACGCTGGACGATCCCTGGCGGATTCGTGGAGATCGGCGAATCTTTGGAAGATGGGGCGGTTCGGGAGGTTCTGGAGGAGACCGGCGTTCGGACGAGACCGCTGCGTCTTGTTGGACTGCGGTCGGGCGTGCGAACCGCGTCTGAGGCGACGGAAACCAGTCTGTACATCGTGTTTGAACTTGAATATCTGGCAGGCTCCCCCGTTCCGGACGGACAGGAAGTGACGCACGCGGTATTTCGCGATATCGACGAAGCGTTGGACGATCCTGACGTCTTGTTGCTGACGAAGGACATGATTCGCAGCGGGCGCCGCTCAGGCGGGCTGCAGCCAATCGAGCGCGAGAGCGAGTATGCCGCCGCGCGCTACCGTCACTTCCAGCCGTACGTGATCCGGAGCGAGTAGGGGGATAGATTTCTCACCAGCAGGGAAACCGCCCTTGAAGCCCAATCGCCCCCTTCCCTGATTAGCGCGGCGAATGCGGAGGGCGCCCCACGCAACGAAATGATGTATGATTATGCTAGCGTTGGTGGAGGCTGAGGTCGTGCGTAAGGGCAGTCTGTCCTGTCGCAAGAGAGGAGGCGCTTCTCTTGTCAGAAACGAATACTTATCCCAAACACCTTATTTCGGTATCTGCACTGGTTGAGAATGAGCAGGGTGAGGTCCTTTTGGTAAAGACTCATTGGCGTTCAGACACGTGGGAATTCCCCGGCGGAAATGTGGAGGAAGGCGAGTCCCTTGATGACGCAATAGTCAGGGAAGTGCTGGAGGAGACCGGTATTGCCATATGTCCGGTGGGTATTACCGGGGTTTATTACAACGCGACCAGCACACTCTTGTCCGTTGTCTTTGCAACTGAGTTCGTCAGCGGAGAATTGAGGATTCAACCAGAAGAGATTATGGAGGCTGGCTTTATAAAGCTGACGGAGGGCAATATAGAACGATACATAACTCGTCCACATATGAAATCACGCTCTCTTGATGCACTACGCCGTCAAGGATTCGTGCCGTATGAATTCTGGACGGCAAAACCGTTTCGGCGGATTTCACGTCTCGACCCGCATGATGTACAGCCGGATGAATAGGTGTCGGACCATCAGAAAAAAGCCCAATGTAGTGTCGTTTGCCGCTTCTATGGAGGTATGCGGCTGATGGCCGAGCTCGGGAATGCACGTCCCGCCAAAATACACATTATCGGCTCCGTGGGCAGTGGGAAGACCACATTGGCAAAGGCCCTCTCAGCGAGTTTGGGTCTCCCATTCTACGAATTGGATAATATGGTGTGGATACGGTCTGAGCCTGGGGATATAAGAAGAAGCGACGAAGAACGGGATGAATATCTGACTCACGTGGTCAACTCGGAGGCGTGGATCATAGAAGGCGCCCATCATAAATGGGTGCTTCCCAGTCTTCAGAACGCGGATGTGATCATCTTTCTGGACGCGTCCTATTGTAGGCGGGTCTATAGAATTGTCAGGAGATTCGTTCTGCAAAAGATGGGGTTGGAAAAAGCAAACTACAATCCGACCCTCCTGATGCTTCGGAAGATGTTTGTTTGGAATTCGCAGTTTGAGTACGAGAGCAAGCAAGAGATTCTGGACATTTTGCACCAATACGGGGAGAAACTGCTATTTCTCAAGGGAGACGCGGGGGTACAGACACTTGTAGATCGTATAACGGAACTGTGTTATTCGGCACGAGGGACCAATCGTGCCAGGTAGAGGTCCACGTCTTATTTCAACCTGCTCTGATGGTAAAGTATCAAAATTCACTGGTTCAAGAAGCAATGCCCGTATTTAGTTGGATAAGTGCAATGCCCTCCGATGTCGCCCATTCCAACTCTCCCCACTCACCACCTGTCGGAGGATAGGAGATGAAACCTTGGCGTATCCACATTCGTCTATAGAGTGTGGAAAGGATGAGGCAGCATGAACCACTCTTCGAGGGATCACCGCACATCGGGGCGGCTGTTGCGGCGGGGCGCGGCCGCCGGGCTGGCGGGCGCGGGACTGCTGGCTGCAGGACTGCTGGCCGTTACCCCGGCGTCCGCGGCGACGGCTCCGCCTACGTTCAATCCTGTCGTGGCGCAGGCCATGGCGTATGTCGCCGCGCGCACCAGCCTGCCGCTTTGGGCGCCCACGTTCATCGGACACGCAAACGGTGTGACACGCGGCTATATGGCGGCAACTTCCAGTGCTTCTTCCGCCGGCTACCGTGTGTCGCTCCGGGTGTCCACGACGCCGGTCGGCCTGAACAGCCCCGCGCTCTACCAACCGGCCAATACCGGCCTGGCCGCCGTGATCGGAGGATTCGGCGCGCAGCGTGTATCTTCCGCAAACCAGGCCATACAGGACGTGGCGCTGCGGATGAAGCCGGTCGCTTTTGCCGGGGTCCTTTGCAGTTCGTGAAATATGCCGGCATGGATCTGGGCAACGGCATTCAGGGCCTGTACGCCTATGTGCCGCGCGGGGGCGGCATCATTGAATGGCGGGAGGGAGAGTGGGCGCTGCGCATCGCGGGATCCAGTTTTACAGCGGACCGGTCTCTGGCGGAATCGATCGTGGCGTACCTGCATACGCATCTCCTGCCGGAAACGCACGGGCTGCTGACGGTCAACAATGGCGGAGACGGGCAGCACACGTCCCTGTTCTTTGCGTTTGGCAATGTGGTCTACACGGCGTGGGACTATCATCACGCGCATTCCGCCATGCAGGCGCTGCAGATGGCCGCATCCTACGCCACGTTCTAATAGGTTGTGCCACGTTCTGACGGGCCGTCATGCCGCGTCTGCCCGACCGGCGCCGGCGCGGCAGACGGGGACACGGCGTGACAGGCCGTCCGGCGGCCATCCGGCTGCTGTTCCAGGACCGGGATCTCGTCGAAGCAACGGTCTGTTGCGAGTGGGCACCGGTCGGCGAATGCGCATCCCTGCGGCGTGGCTGCCCTTGCCGGTTGCGCCTGAGCAGCAGTCGTTCCGTTCGCCGTTTTGGCGCCGGACTGCCGCGGATTGGGGATGGCCGACCAGAGCAGGCGTGTGTACGGATGAAGAGGGTTGCCCAGAATCGTCTCCGTCGGCCCGTATTCGACCAGCCTTCCTTTATAAAGCACCGCCAGTTCGTCGGCGATCATCCGCGCGCTGAGCAGATCGTGCGTGATGTAGAGCATGGTGCGCACGCGCCCAGTGTTGCGCAGGTCGTTCAGCAGCGTCACGATCTCGGAGCGAATGGACACGTCGAGCATGGAAACGGGCTCGTCCGCGACGATCACCTCCGGTTCGGCAGCCAGTGCGCGCGCGATGACGACGCGCTGCCGCTGTCCGCCGGAGAGTTCGTCGGGTCGCTTGGCGAGGAAGTCCGCCGGCGGAATCAGGCGCACGGTTTCCATCAGTTCATGCGCTTTTTGCGCGGCGACGCGCGGAGAGAGGCGCAGGTAGTTCATGAGCGGCCGCATCACGGTGTATTGCACAGTGTTGAACGGGTTCAGCGACGCGTAGGGATCCTGGAACACCATCTGGATCCGCTTGTGCGCCGTACGCGGTCTGGCCGGGTCCGTACCGGACTGCGCGGCCAATTGCACTGAGCCGGAAGTGGGTTTGTCGACACCGCAGATGATGCGGCCAATCGTGGTTTTTCCGCTTCCGCTCTCGCCGACCAAAGCGAGAATGCGTCCCGTCCGCAGGGTGAACGACACATCGTTCACGGCGGTGTGCGCGGTCCCCCTGCGGCCGGTGTGGAAAACCTTGGTGAGCGAGTCAACGGTGAGAATCGCCTCTGTCATCTTGTAGACCTCCTCGTACCATGATCTTCAGAGTTTCTCGCCGTGTGCTCAGAGGGTCTGACTTTGCGCCTTCCGGACGGTCACGTGGCAGCGCGCCTGACCGTGGGGGATCTCCGTGAGCGCGGGAGCGGTGGTCATGCACACCGCCTCGGCAAGCGGGCAGCGCGGCGCGAACGCGCAACCCGTGATCGGTCGGCGCAGGTCCGGCGGGCTTCCCGGTATGCCGCCCATGATCGCGGCCTGCGCTTCAGGGTCGGGAAGGGATTGCAGCAGCGCGCGCGTGTACGGGTGCATGGCGTGCTCAAGCATTCGGCCGGCTTGCTGATTCTCCACAATTTCCCCCGCGTACATGACGATGATCCGGTCTGCGAGTTCCAGCACCAGCCCGAGATCGTGGCTGATGAAAAGGACGGAGAACGGCTGCTGGTCACGAAGCGCCTTCAGATTGTCCACGATCTGCCGCTGCACGACCATGTCGAGCGCAGTGGTCGGTTCATCCATGATCACGAGTTTTGGCCGTAACACGAGGGCGAGCGCAATCGCCACGCGCTGCTTCATTCCGCCGGACAGTTCGTGGGGATAGCGGCGCAGCGTTCCCGCGGGGATATTGACCATCGCGAGCATTTCTTCGGAACGC
>JAJZZT010000146.1 GCA_021797415.1 Bacillota bacterium | reverse complement strand
CAAAGGTCGATTTTCCACAACCGGGCGGCCCGATGATCGCCGTAACGCGGTTCTCGCGCATCGTCAGCGACACGTCGCGCAGCACCTGCTGCTTGCCGTAAAATGCAAACAATCCGCGCGTTCTCAGCGTCTCTCCCAACCCGCCATCCCCGTTCTCATGCTCTTTGCTGATCGGAATTTGGTTTATCACATGTCCTCAAGAGTGGCGTGTCAGCCGGCGTGGGGAGCGCACAGCCGCGCGCCCGCATACAGCGCGAACACCGTCACAAGCAGAGCCAGCGCCGCACTCCACGCCTGCGCTCTCCCCGCGGCGCTGTGGGCGACGGCGCCCGCAAAGACGACCACGGGCAGCGGGGCGACCGGCGAGAGCAGCCCACGGAACTCGCCGACCGCGCCGAATGCGGTGAAAAGCAGCGGCGCCGTCTCACCCATCGCCCGCGCCAGCGCGAGCAACACGCGCGCCACAAGTCTCCTCCCCGCGGTGGGCAGCATGATGTAAAACAGCGTCTGGACGCGTGTTGCGCCGAGAGCCCGCGCCCCCTCGCGCAAGCCGTACGGCAGCGTGAGCAGCGTCTGTTCCGTTGCGCGCGCCAGCGTCGGCGCGAGCAGCGTCGCCAACGCGAGGCCGCCGGCCAGCGCTGAAACCCTGCCCATCGCGGTGACCACGGCCGCATAGATCATCAACCCGGCGACGATGGACGGCACGCCCGAAAGCCCGTCCGCGGTTGCCCGGATGACGCTCGCCATCCGAAGTCCGCTGTACTCCGACAGATAAAACCCCGCACCGAGCCCCACGGGAACCGCGGCGGCCGCGCCGATGCCGACCACGAGCAGCGAATCCGCCAGCGCGGGCGCGACGCCGCGCCACGCCGCACCTGCAATCCCGCCGCGCAGGAGGGCCGCCGCCAGCGACGACAAGCCCTGCGCCGCCACTGTTCCCGCCAGAATGAGCAACAAAAGGAGGGCCGCCCCAGTCATGAAAGCAATCCAGAACAGAAACAGCCGGTCGGTAAAGCGACGCACACGGTGCCGCCCTCTCATGGCCAGACCTCGGCCTGCTTCGCCACCCGCCAGACGAGCAACCGGCCCACCGCATACGTTGCGGATGTCACCAAAAGCAATAACAATGCAATTTCGTACAATGCCCCCGTGTACAGACGGCCCGCCCCCGGAGAAAAATCACGCACGATGGCGCTGGCCATGGTTTCACCCGGCGCGAACAGGGACCATCCGATCTGTGCCCGGTGTCCGATCACGAGAGCGACGGCAACCGCTTCCCCCACGGCGCGCGAAAACGCCAGTACCACACTTCCGACGATTCCCACGCGAGCGCCCGGCAGCACGATGAGCCTCACCATCTCAAAACGGGTCGCCCCAAGCGCCAGCGCGCCCTCGCGCAGGTTGGAAGGAATCGCATTCATCACAGATTTGGCCACGGCCGTCACCGTGGGCAGCACCATCACGCCGAGCACGAGTCCCGCCGCCAGCAGATCGGCGCCATGCGGCCGGCCGCGCAGCCACGGCACGAATCCGAACAGTCTGCCCAAGGCGGGCTCGACCGCGCCGCGCAGCCACGGCGCAAGCACCAACAGCCCCCAGAGACCGTACACCACACCGGGAATGACCGCCAGCAGATCCACCAGAGAACCAAGTGAGTTCACAAGCGGAAACCGGGTGTACTGCGTGAGAAACAGCGCCGCCGACACGCCGCCGACCGCACCCAGCGCCATGCCGACTGTCGCGCTGACCGCAGTGCCGTAAAGCAGAGGCAACGCGCCAAAATGGCCCTGCAGCGGCCGCCAGGACGACCCGGCAAACAGCCCCGGACCAAACCGTGACAATGCCATCGCCGCCTGGGCGCACAGTTCATACACAAACAGGGCGGCGACCGCCGCGATACAAAGCGCAAACCATAACAGAACCACAGCGAACAAGCTGTCCATCCACCCGGCACGCAATCGTTTCATAAGGCAACCCATCCTGAACAAACACTCGCAAATGCTGTTGGATCACTGCAATGGCTACTATTGTAAAGAGGTTTGCCGAAAGAATCAATCACCCCGCGATTGTCATGCTGCGATTGTCACCTCGCAGCCGTCCAGTGAACAGACCTGCGGGGCGCTATCCAAACCATCCGCTGAACAGAACAGACCTGCGGGGCGCTATCCAAACCATCCGCTGAACAGAACAGACCTGCGGGGCGCTATCGATCCCGGTAATCCTCGTTGTGCCAGCTCACGTCATGTTCAGGGTGCATATAGCGGCCGAGCATGGAACGCGCCGTGATATCCCCCGTGTTGGCCGGCGTCGCCGCGCGCGCAGCCCCGGGATCGTTCTCGTCAACCCATTCATCCCCGGCCAAAATCGCCGGATCCACATCCGTCGACCAGTCGTCGAGCGGAGTTTTTCGCCAAGGCGCCTTATTTTCAGCCACCATCATCACTCCTTCACCGGGCTTTTTGAACGACCTCTTAATAGAGCCTGTTCAAAAAGTGGGCAGGTAAGACCCGCACAGTGCAAGAAAGCAGCCAGAAATGCGGACCTAGGGGACATGGGATAAGGTCCTCTTTGCAGGCGCAATGGTTCCTCATTTCGTGTCCGAGGCTCTAATCGGACACGAAATGTACTGTAACACGCCTGCCGGAATTAGGTTTATCCCCATGTCCCTGAGCGTACGTTTGCGGGTACGTGAGGGAGCATTTCTGGCGATGTCTCCGCCAGCGCCGGGGAGTTCTGCCCCCTTTTTGAACAACCTCTTGAGGACATGTGATAAACCAAATTCTGAGCAGCAAAGAGCATGAGAACGGGGATGGCGGGTTGGGAGAGACGCTGAGAACGCGCGGATTGTCCGCATTTTACGGCAAGCAGCAGGTGCTGCGCGACGTGTCGCTGACGATGCGCGAGAACCGCGTTACGGCGATCATCGGGCCGCCCG
>JAJZZT010000421.1 GCA_021797415.1 Bacillota bacterium | reverse complement strand
TGCTCAGCATCAACATTCGCAATACGGACCACCTGCACACGGTCGTGGAGCGGATCAAGCGCGTGAAGGACATCTACGCGGTTCGGCGGGTGATCCAATAGCGATGAGAATCGTACTGCAACGTGTGCAACGCGCCGCGGTGCGCGTCGGAGGACAGACCGTGGCGTCCATCGGCCGCGGGCTGTTGTTGTTCGTCGGCCTGCACAGCGGCGACGCCGAACCCGACCTGACCTATATGGTGGACAAGATCATCAACCTGCGGGTTTTTGAAGATCCCGAAGGCAGAATGAACGAGTCCCTGCTCGACGCCGGGGGAGAGATTCTGTCCGTCTCGCAGTTCACGCTCTATGCGGATGTGCGCAGGGGACGCCGCCCGAACTTCATGGAGGCGGCCCGTCCGGAAGTGGCGCAACCGCTTTACGACCGGTTCAATGAATTGATGCAGGCCGCCGGGATGCGCGTCCAGACCGGGGTCTTCGGCGCGCTGATGGATGTCGAACTGGTGAATGATGGGCCGGTGACAATCCTGCTCGACACCGACCACCTTTGAGAGGTTGTTCAAAAAGAGGGCAGTTATCCGATCCTGATGCCCAGCTTCCCACATGAGACGACGCGACCGGTCCATTCGGGGGCGTCAGGGACATCAACCTGATGTACACCCTGATTGAGTCCCCCGCCGTTCATGCTCAATCAGCCACTGCTTGCGCGCCGCGCCGCCGCCGTAACCGCCCGTCTCGCCGTCCGCGCGAATGACGCGATGACAGGGAACGATGATCGCAAGCTGGTTTGAACCGTTCGCCCTGGCAACCGCGCGGAACGCCGACGGATGCCCGACCGCCCTGGCAATATCCGCGTACGATCGCGTTTCCCCTTGGGGTATCTGCAACAGCGCGTCCCACACGCGCATCTCAAACGGCGTTCCGAGCCGCCGAATGGGTGTCGTGAAGATCTTCAACGAACCGTCGAAATACGCGCCGAGTTCGCGCTCGATCGCTGCTATTGGAGGGCTGATGCCTGGAATCACCGCGGCCTTCATTCTCTTTCTCAGCCGTTCGACTTCTCGTTCCAGTCCCCGACGGTCCACAAATTCCAGCAGGTACAGCCCCTCATCATCGGCGATCGCCAACATCGGCCCGAGCCGCGTGTCCAACCAGGCTGCCCGAAGGACGGCGCCGTCGCCGAACAACGTGGGCGCGGCTCCCATAATGCGGGAGAATGCGTCCCGGAAACCGCTGCTGGATTCATAACCGATCGCAAGTTGCGCGTCGATGACGGCGTCCCCCTCACGAATCTGCCCCATCGCGATCCCCATTCGACGGGCGCGCGCGTATTCGACAAATGTCATCCCGAAGCGCTTCTGGAACTGACGGCGCGCCGTCGAGCTTCCCGCGGGTCTCGCGCCGCGCGCATAGTCGCGTTGGTCGCGGAGGATAATGACAGGGCGATGGGATAGCCATCGGCTGATCACAGCACAAGGGGGCAGAAAGATGGACATGACTTCGGCGGATATGGACGAGGGACGCTCGGTCATTCGCGATTTCAGCAAATGGGAAGAATTCCTTGGAGACCGCGTGCAGCAGGCGCATGAGGCGGGGCTGAGCGACGAAACCATCACCAATGCGGCCGTCCGCATGGGCAGCTACCTCGCGGAGCAGGTGGATCCCGGCAATCAGCAGCAGCGACTGCTCAAGCAGTTGTGGGACGCAGGTTCGCAGGAAGACCGGCGATCGCTCGCCCGGATGATGGTCAAACTCGTTCAACAGACAAACCAGACCCACTGAGGTCCATCGCGGCCACCTGTCGGGTGTGCATCACATGGCCGTCGGCGAAACACCCTCGCGGCGGCCATGAATGCGCCGCCGTGGTTCGATGGTGGCGCGCCCGCGCCATGGGGGTCTATCTGCTTTCTTGCCCTGCGCAAATCTTACCTGCCCCCTTTTTGAATAGGCTATTATAGTGATAAGAGGTTGTTCAAAAAGGGGGGACGCGACTTGCTGATCGAATCATTCTCCCTGAATGAGCTCGACACGAACACCTATGTGGTCAGCGACGGGCACGCGGCTGTAATCATCGATCCGTGCGCGCTGGATATGGCACCGGTGATCGCGTACATCGCAAAGCGCGAACTTAGTGTCGCCGCTCTTGTGAACACACACTGCCACTTCGATCACGTGCTCGGCAATGAACCGTTGCGCGCGCTCTACGGCGCTCCGCTGTACGCAAACCGGGCGGAACTGGCCATCCTGCGCGCCGCGCCGCGCACGGCGGAGATCTGGACAGGCGTTTCGCCTGCGGTTCGCGAACCGGACGGGTTTCTGGCCGAAGGGGCGGAACTGGCCGTCGGTGAACTGCGCCTTGTCGTCGTGGAGACACCGGGGCATAGTCCCGGCGGCATCTGTCTGCACGCGGCAGGGCAGCGCGTCCTATTCACCGGGGATACGCTTTTTGCCGGCACAATTGGCCGGACCGATCTACCCGGCGGAGATTCTGCCCGGTTGATGGATTCCCTGCGTGACAAACTCTGGCCGCTGCCCGACGAGACCGTCATCTTTCCTGGCCATGGCGAGGCGTCCACCATCGGCGAGGAACGGACGCACAATCCATTTTTCCGCTTCTGAGTTTTGGCGCGGCGGTCCTGACTGGCTGCGGCGAAAAAATTGGGCGCGTCCTGCGGGCACGCGCCGGGGCGCCATTGCGTAGGGTAATGGCGAAAGCCGCGATTGTGCCGGCGACCACCCACCGGAGAAGAGGGTGTGAGGACGGAAGGAGAATGATGTGTGCACAAGACCCGCATTGGCCATTTGAAAGTGGAACTGGTTCTCACGGATGAGTTGAGGCAGGCATTGGCCGAACTGGCTTCGGGACGCACGAATACGGTCGTCATTCCGCAGGCGACGCTGCGTCACGTGCGCGTGCACCATGTGCATTCGGAAGCGTC
>JAJZZT010000040.1 GCA_021797415.1 Bacillota bacterium | reverse complement strand
AACGGGGCGCTTAGAATATTGCCACAATAGGGACGTGGAAAAAGGTGGGCCTAGATAATGTGGATGTCACGTCCCTGCTTGTCATGAACGGAACGCTGTACGCCGGAACTGTCAACGATGGCGTGCACGCCTACAATCGCGGTTCGTGGCGACAGGTCGGCTCTCCCTATCTCATGGGCGGCCGGGACGCGTCGGAGGATGTCAGGTCCCTGGCGGACGCAGGCGGCGTTCTGTACGCCGGGACGGCCTGGGGCGTCTATTCGTACGCTGTGAAGTGATCCGAAACGCGCAGCAGCATGGGACTGCAGTGGGGGATCGACAAGAAGGGAGGTCCATCTCCTCCGGCATGCACCACAGCGTCTGGAAGGATTGTCATCAGATCATCAGGATTTCGCGGATGTCGTCCTCGGTAAGGGTGGGCGGCGCCTCTCCGTCCGACTGCAGCACCTGGTCGATCAGATCACGCTTGCGCTGCTGCAATTCATACATTTTTTCTTCGATCGTACCCTGGGCGATGAGGCGAATCACCTGCACCACATTTTTTTGCCCGATGCGGTGCGCTCTGTCCGCCGCCTGTTGCTCCACGGCCGGATTCCACCACAGATCGTACAGGATCACGGTGTCCGCCCCGATCAGGTTGAGGCCTGTGCCTCCTGCTTTCAGGGAGATCAAAAACAGGCTGTGCTCGCCTGCGTTGAAACGCTGGCACAGTTCGACGCGCTCTTTCGCCGGCGTCTCGCCATCCAGATAGAACGTCGGCAGATTCGCGCGCGCCAGTTCGCCCCTGATGATCGCCAGCATGGACGTGAATTGTGAAAAGATGAGAATGCGCCTGCCGCTCGCCAGCCCTTCGTCGACCAGTTCCATGAGCTGATCGAGTTTGCCCGCCGTTCCTTTATAATTTTCGACAAACAGCGCGGGATGGCAGCACAACTGGCGCAGGCGCGTGAGCCCGGCCAGAATCCTGATCCGGCTCCTCTGGAACCCGTCGACCTGCAGTTGTTGCGCTGTTTCCCGCTGGATGCGCGCAAGATAGGCCATGTACAGCTTCTTTTGTTCATGCGACAGTTCCGAGTGCTGTGTGGTCTCGATTTTCTCGGGCAGTTCGCGCAGGACGTCCGATTTCATCCTGCGCAGCAGAAAAGGGCGGACGCGCCGTGCCGCGACATCGGGCTGCAGGTTCGTAAAAGCGGTTTTGTGCGGGTACAGCGCGGGCGATGTCGTGTGCAGGATCGACCAGAGATCGTCCAGCGAGTTCTCCATCGGCGTACCCGTCAGTCCGAAGCGGTGGTCGGCCTTGATCTGTCGCGCCGCCTGCGCCGTCAGCGTGCCGTGATTCTTGATGGCCTGCGCCTCGTCGAGCACGAGCGTGTGGAAGTCGCGTGCGGCGTAGGTGGCGACATCCCGCCGCAACAGCGGGTAGGAGGTGATGAGGATATCCGCGGTGGATTCGCGGCAGATCCGGTCCCGCTCCTGCTTGCTCCCGTCCACCACCACCGTGTCGAGTCCGGGCGCGAACCGTTTCAGTTCATTTTTCCAATTGTACATGAGCGAGGCGGGAGACACGATGAGGGCGGGGTTGCCTGACTTCTTTATGGTTGGCTGTTCCGACAGGATGAACGCGATGCTCTGCAGCGTTTTGCCAAGGCCCATGTCATCGGCCAGAATACCGCCAAAGCCGTAGTGCGCGAGCGTCTTCATCCATTGATACCCATATTTCTGATAATCGCGCAAAACCGGCTGCAATTCAGTGGGAACAGGAAAATCCAGACTGTCCGGATACTGCAGGTGTTCAACCAGTTGCCGCACGGAGTTGCTCAATCTGACGACGCTTTTGTGGTCGCGTTCGAGAAGCGCGTGCAGGCCCTTTGCCATCGGGACCGCCAATCGGTTCCCGGAGAGGTCTGGCTCGCGGATGTCCATGGCGGAGAGCGCACCGGCGATATCTCTGTATGCTTCAGTCTCCAGCGAGACCAGCGCGCCGCTGCGCAGGCGGTGATAGGTTCTTTTTTCCATGATCGACTGCAGGATGTCGCGGATCTCTTCCCGGTCGATATCGTCGATCTCAAAGAGCACCTCGAACCAGGAGGACGAGAGAGACGACATGTTAAACGTGATTCTGGGCGGAGCGTCATGGATGAGCAACAGGGAACGGGCGGCGGGCGTCGCGAAGATTTCCACCCACTTCTCCAGCTGTGGGAGGCTTTGGTGGGCGAAGCGATAGACGGACTCGTCGTCGGCCAGGGCAAGGTCGCTGCCGTTGTAGATCAGCGGAGAGCGCTCAAGGATCGCCATGATGCGGTTTTCGCTGTCGGTGTCGCGGATGAGCGGGCGTCCGGCGCTGTCCCGGTAGGTGGCGTCATATCGCATGGGATCGACGGCGATGTCACCGTAGTCGTAGGACAGTCGGGCCACGAGGCCGTTTTCGCCGCGGTCGAGGTAGAGCTTTGCCTGCAGGGGCGGCTGGACAAACCCGTCCTGCACATCCTGGGCCACCTCCACGGCGCCGAGCGGGCGCAGGGACGGAATGACTCGCTCCATGAAAGGTACCAGTTGCGGTGGGAAGACCGTCAGGCGGTTGCCGCGATTCTGCGTGAAGATCGACTGCAGTTCGGCCAGATGGCGCAACTGGTTCGCGGGCGCGCGGTACAGTCTGCCCTGCGAAATGGCGCAACCGTAAGCCGCGTGGACGGAGAGATTCTCAAGACCGTGCGCCTCAAGCGTATGCGCGGCTTCATCGTTCCGATCCAAGCGAAACGAAAGCGGGATCGGTCCGTCCACCATCTCGATGCGTTCGTAGGTGCGCCCGTCTGACTGGAGACGGGTCGTGGCCGCCCGGAGTTGCGGCAGCAAGTTCGGCCAGATATTCGGCGGAATGATCAGGACACGGTCGAGGTTGGGAAAGTATCCTGAACCATACGGACTGATCAGGGAGCGATACATCCGCTCAAGATCGCAGATCTCCCAGAGGGACTGGATGACCGTGCGGTCATGATCGTGAAAGAAATGTTCCGATGGATCGTATGCAAAACTTTTTGACAGTGTGTACGGTTGTTCTTTATGGATCCCCGCCAGCAACTCGCGGATTTTCGGGACCACATAGACCCGTCTGGGGCCAAGTTTCATCTCCACGGTCAGCAGGTTCTCCCGGCCGGGAAGGGGAAAAGAGCCGCTGACGATGAATTCGACAGCGAGCGGCTGCGCTCCTTGGGGAGAAGCCGTCTGTTCCATTCCATCAAACAGCGACAGCACCCGCTTGCCGAGGTCCATCTTCTGTCGCGTGATCGCAGCTTTGAGCGGAGAGTCGGGCGCAGATACGGGCGGGAAGATCGGTTGAGAACCGGCGGAACTCGCAGCGGCGGGAAGCGACGGTACATGCGTCTGTGCCTGTTCGAAGTTTTCGCCCTGCTGGAGTTGCAGCAGCACGGCGGCAATGTGTTTGCAAGAGTCGTGACGTGCGCCGAAGGCTGGGCAGTCGCAGCGCACCGTAGCCACCCCGCCCGCTTCTCCGTGGGTGACGTGGACGGTGTAGGGCCTGCTTCCGCGCACACGGGCCACGTAGCGCCGCTCGGCGGCGTCGTAGGCGAGGTGCGTCACGCGACCGGAACGGAAATAGGTCTCGCCGCGCTGTATGGATGTCCTGTCGCAGAGCGCCTGGATGTCCTGGCGCGACAGCGTGATTTTCATACGCGCCCCCCCGTGTCCACGCCGGAGCCCATAAGTCTAAGCTGGGCATGGCAGCATGTCTTTCTCAGCATACCACAAATGGGGGCAAGAGGACGTGGGATAAAGTCCTCTGTGCAGGCGATCTGATCCCAGATATAGCGTTTGAGGCTTCAGTCAAACGCTATATCTACTGTTGCTCACCTGCCGAAATTTGGTTTTCCCATGTCCCCAAGGGGACGTGTGCAAAGTTCGCCGCCCCGTCGGGAGACGTGTACACAGACTTCGTGTTCCGGTACTATTAAAGAGCCTGTTCAAAAAGTGGGCAGTTAAGACGCTCGCAGTGCAATGGGACATGGGATAAACCGAATGTGCAGTGGACTTTATCCCATGTTCCCGAGCGTACGTTTTTGGGTACGTGAGGGAGCGTTTCTGGCGATGACGCGGCAATGCGCCGGGGAGTTCTGCCCACTTTTTGAACAACTGACGTGTTCTTATTCACCTTGCGTGAGGGAGTGGAAATGTGACCCAACCGAATATCATTCTGATCCTCTCTGACCAGCACCGCGGCGATTGGATGCAGTGCGCCGGCAGTCCGCTGGTCTATACGCCCCATCTTGACCGGATGGCTCGGGACGGTGTGCGCTTTGATTCCGCCTATTGCAGCGCACCGCTTTGCGTGCCGTCCCGGATGTCGCTTCTCACCGGCAAATCGCCTCATCGCACAGGAGTGTTCACCAACAGCGACCATCTTGCGTCGGACAGTCCGACATTCGCGCATGCGCTCGCGCGCGCGGGGTACGACACCGTGCTGTGCGGGCGGATGCATTTCAATGGCGCCGATCAGCGCCACGGCTTCGCCACGCGGCTGGTGGGCGATATTACGCCGAGTTATCCGGGCGGACCTGGGACGGAATACGGTCCGCTCAAGGGAACCGCGGGGCAGGGCATGCGTTCGATTCTGCTGGCGGGGCCGGGAAACAGCCCGGTCATCGAGTACGACCGGCGTGTCGCGGCCGCGGCCGAGCGGTTCATGCAAGAGCGGGCGCATGCCGCGGATGCGGAGAATCCCCTGTTTTTGACCGTCGGGTTTTACGGCCCGCACCACCCGTATGTCGCGCCGCCGCGCATGTACGAACTGGCAAGGCGGGCTGCGGCCGCCGCGCCGCCTCCGGAACGGGCGGCGCAACCGGTGCATCCGTGGCTTCAGGAATGGTTTCGCCGCACGGAGGCGGACCGGCTGACCACTGAACAGATCCGCGAGGCGCGGACCAATTACGCCGGGCTTGTCAACCAACTGGACGAACTGGTTGGGCGCGTCGTGCAGAATGCGCGCCGGTTGGCGGGCGATACGCTGGTCGTCTACATTTCCGATCACGGCGACATGGCGGGAGACAATGGCATGTTCTGGAAGCGCAGCATGTTTGAAGGGGCAACCAGGGTGCCGATGATCTGGTGTCCATTGCAACAGGACGACTTTTCCGCTCAATTTGCGCGCGGCCGGGTGGTGCGCGAGCCGGTGAGCCTGGTGGACCTCGCCCCGACGCTCGCGGGCCTGGCCGGGGCGCCCGCGCTGCCGCGCCAGGACGGCGTGGACCTGTCCGGCCTGCTGGTTGCGGATATGGACCGGCAACTCCTGGCGTCGCTTGCGCAGCGCCCGGTGTTTGCCGAACTGGCCGGAGTGGCCGACGGGGCGCTGCGCATGATCCGCAAGGGGCGGTTCAAGCTGATCTCGTACCATGGATTCGGGCGGGCGCAATTGTTCGATTTGGAAAGCGACCCCGGCGAGCGCGCGGACCTGTCGGCTGATCCGCGGTACGCGGATGTGTACAGCGACCTGCTGGACGGCGTTGCGCAGGATTGGGATCCGGAGGCGGTCATGAGCGCGCTTTTGCAAAGACAGCCCGACCAGGGCTATCTCGCCGCGTGGGGCAGGGAAGTCGGGATGGGGCGCGTGGACCTGTGGGATGAGATGGCGGCTGATGCGGACGAATGACGGGAGAGTGACGGATGGAGACAATCAGGAGCGGGAACACGCCCGCATTGAGGCGACCTTTATCGCGCACGCGCACCCTGCACGAGAAAGGTCGCCGTCCCGCGAGATGATGCACAGTTCATCCGCCGACGCGAGGAACGCCAGCAGGTCCTGCAGGGGAAGCCCGCCTGTCTCATCCATCCGGCATGCTAAACGGCGGGCCGTCCGTACAGTACGCAGTTCAGACCGTTCCGGATGAAAGGGTTTGGATGCGTATGCGCAGCGCTTCTTGGATGAGTTGATGCAACTCTTCACCGTGGTTGCCCGGATCAGTCAGATCCGCAACTTCAGCCATCCGGCGAAAAATGGGTTGATTGACCATGTCCAACAATCGCTGCATTGCCGCGGTATCAAGAGACTGACCGGTGCATTCGAAATACTCGTCCACCCATGACTGTACCTGAGGATCGCCCGGATCGGAACCCTTCAGAGAGTGAAGGCGAATGAAAACCTCACGTACTCTGGCCTCCCACTCCCCGTAATCCATTCCGGTGCCAGATGTCTTGGTCCACCGCTCTTTGAGTCCCGCCCAAAATGCGTCTTCTTTCTCACCTTGCTGCATCGCCAGCATGAACTCTCTCTCCACTTCGGTGGATTCATGCCCGACACTGCTTTGCAAGTCCCTGACAAACGAATCCACGAACTCCGCTGGCAACCCTTGATCTTCTAGCCGCTTACGCCAATGCTTCCCCCACCATTCTGTCCTGTCTTTTGTCGTCATTTGCATCACCTCCATCAGATTGTGGAGATGTCGCCACGGTTCCTCCTGGCGACTGATCCCCAGTTGAGCCGAAACGATGGCGCTTCGCAGTCTGCGCAAACGCTCTATTTCCGCATCAACCGCGCAAGCCTGGACGGTCAAAAGGCCAGACAATCCTTCTTCGTTCGCCAGCACCTCGCGGATTTGATGCAACGAAGCGCCGAGGAAGCGCAGGATGGCAATCTGATGAAGACGCGCCAACTCCTCGTCGCCATACTGCCGGTAACCCGCCTCGGTGGTTCTGGCAGGTGGAAGCAGCCCGGCGTTGCTGTAATAACGGATCGCCTTCACGGACACCCCACTTTTGCGAGACAGCGCGCCTATCGAATACATCCGCAGCTTCACCTCCAGCATGATTGTAGAAGATTCCCGCGCAGGAGAGTCAACCCCTTTTTTTCGATTCGCGATAGTGCATCCGGCATCCTCTGTGTGGGAGGGATCAAGCGACAAAAAGGCCATTCTAGCAAGAGCGGGGATCAAGTAGATGTGGCTGGCGCGTAGGGCCCGGATGGCCCTGGACGACCCATTGCTGCGCGAGGCGGGGATCCCGTCCGGCGGGCCATCCGGGGTGCATCGCGCGGACAACACGTTGGCTGTGCGGGTCACGGGGACCCTTCCTGCTGAAGTTTTGGAAGCCTTTCGTGTCCAGACGGGAAAGGGGTGCTGTGGTGCGGCAATCCAACAGATACGCTCTTCTCCACCACAAATGGCGGCGCCTCCTGGAAGCGGATGACTAACGTTGGTTCCCCTGTTCAGAATGGATCGAATTCTTTCCCTGCGCCGCCTTCCGCCTTTGCGCGAGATGCCTTTTATTTACTATATTATTCCTTCTATTCTGTACCGCCGAGAGTGATCGTGCTTCGAGCGAATGGACCTCTTGGACCATGGACACCTATTTGGAGCCGTCGTTTCACATCGCTGGCCGATACCCCGCGCTTGTTCCTGGCCGACGCCACTCAATGGTACATGTACAGGCCGAGCGCACCACGCACGCTGTGGCAAACCGAGAACAGCGGAAAGTCGTGGACTTATGAGCGTACGAACCTTCCCCTGACGGAAATCAAGGACTTTCAGTTTGTTGCTCCAGGGATCGGATTTGGCCTGTTTACCAAGGGCTTGTCCGCTTCCCCTGTCGTAACCCGAAACGGGGGGAGCAACCTGGATACATGCGGTATCCAGGGGCGGGCGGGCATGGGCCAATCTCATTTGGCCCTGAGCCGTTTTGCACCCTTTCCGGGAGACGCAAAGTCTTATAGAGGTTGTTCAAAAAGTGGGCAGGACTCTTTGGCACATGGCTGCGTCATCGCCAGAAACGCTCCCTCACGTACCCCAAAACGTACGCTCGGGGACATGGGATAAACCTAATTCCGGCAGGCGCGTTACAGTACATTTAGTGTCCGATTAGAGCCTCGGACACTAAATGTGGAACCATTGCGCCTGCAAAGAGGACTTTATCCCATGTCCCCTAGGTCCGCATTTCTGGCTGCTTCCTTGCACTGCGTGGGTCAACCCTGCCCACTTTTTGAACACGCTCTTATAGAGATTAGGTTGTAGGGCAAAACAGCACCTACAAACCCGCATCGTTACTGGGGAACTGTCAAAGATGAGGTAGAGGAGCGAATGGCGCCCGGAGGAGACGAGCCAAGAGGCGCGAAATCGCCTCGAGGCACTGGCGTTTAACCTGTGGACGGAGATCGACGCGCACATGCGTGTGGATGGGTGGAACGAGGAACAGGTGGACGAATGGATGGAAGAATGCGACAAGAGAAACGTGGTAGAATAAGAGCAAGGTTCGTCCTCGCGACGACTGACTGACGTTGGGTTTGGCAGTCTCACCCCCGGTCCGTGGGGCACACGGGCATCGGAGTCCGCCGGGACACGGTGCAAGGGGGTGAGGCCAGTGGTGAAAGTTCGTGTGCGGCTTTTGTTGGTGCACGGCATTCCGCTGATCACCGTGGAAATTACCGGGTCTAAGAAAAGCAAATAGCCGACAACCCTCGCCAGGACCGGCTATCGTCGCGTAACCCACTCACTGCCCAACGGACGCTGTATGCCCGCCCCGTCCTCGCCAGTTCACGCTGGCGGGGGCTTCTTACATTCTGCCCGTTTCTGCCCTTATTGTATACCGTACGCGAGCAGCCGGCAAGAGGAGAGAACTGGCGGGACGGTATTGCTCAATTGCCGTGTGCTTTGCGACAGATGAGAAAAACGCAGTGTACAGCTATTTCTGTGCTCTCACAAACATTGATAGGGTCTTCAGTGAGAAGGCGCCCCCCAAGCTAAGGATAATTGCCCCTAGTAGATCGATTCATAATTATTGACATAATGATGTGGTTCTGCTATCCTGGTAACAGGAGGCGATTCCCGTGCCGTTTGACCGTTCCAAAGCACAGTTGGAGCTTTCGAAGGATCAACGAGAGACACTCACTCGTGTCGCCGAGTCGCGCACTGACCAGGCTCGACGTGTCGAGCGCGCCCGTCTGTTACTGGAACTGGCCGATCAGCGGACACCCAACGAGATTGCAGCAGAACGCAAAATTCAGCCGGTCAAGGTCTATCGGCTGTTGAACAAGGCGTTGGAGATCGGATCCATCGCTGCGTTGGATGATCTGCAGCGTTCTGGGAGACCGCCTCAAATTACGGCAGACGCGCGAGCATGGATCACCTCGATCGCCTGTCAGAAGCCAAAAGACCTCGGTTACTCCTATGAGTTGTGGACCACTCGCGCACTCAGCCAGCATGTGCGAAAACACGCACAAGAAGCGGGGCATCCGAGCGTGGCGCTGATCGGCTCGGGTACGATCTCCCGCTTGTTGTCCGAGCAGGATGTCAAGCCGCACAAGGTCAACTACTACCTGGAGCGGCGGGATCCCGAGTTCGAAGAGAAGATGGCGCAAGTGCTGGTGGTGTACCAGCAGGTCGAATGGTCCTTTGAAGAACAGGGTGCGCATACGCGCGAGATGGTGGTCGTGTCCTATGACGAGAAACCCGGCATTCAAGCGATCGGGCATACGGCGCCGGATTTGCCGCCTGTTGCGGGTCGCCATGCGAGTGTACAACGAGACTACGAATATGTGCGGTGCGGAACGCTGTCCTTGCTGGCGGGCATTGACCTGCTGACCGGGCGGGTGATCGGGACCGTGGAGGATCGACACCGAAGCCGGGAATTCGTGAGCTATCTTCAGAAGTTGGACGCCGAGTATGTGGACACCGCCAAGATCCAGGTGATTTTAGACAATCACTCCGCGCATACGTCCAAGGGAACCCGCGCCTACCTGCAGACGGTGCCCAATCGATTTGAGTTTGTCTTTACGCCAAAGCATGCGTCGTGGCTGAACATCATCGAAACCTTCTTCGCGAAAATGACCAAGAGCATGTTGCGTCATATTCGGGTGTCGTCGAAGGAGGAATTGCGGGAACGGATCCTGCAATACCTGGACGAGGTCAATGCGAATCCGGTTCCCTTTCGCTGGCGATACAAGATGGAGACGGCAACACGCCAGGCATAGCTACATAGTGTCATTAATTATGAATCAATAATTATGAATCGATCTACTAGGAAGAGTCGCCGATGTGCGTTGACTGACGTGCAGTTATGCTCTAGTACAAACTACTACTCTGCTGACGTTTAGGGTCTAGGAGGAACTTAACATGCCCATTGACTTCCAGTCCTCAGATAATATGTACACATATACAAGTCGGAGTGCTGATCAGAATTGGTCAAAGATCATTACTTCCCTGTGCCAGGTCAATAACTGTAGGGTAGCTGACATTGGATGCGGTGGAGGTATCTATTCTCGGGAACTAGCGGCATTAGGCGCATGCGAGGTAATAGGTGTGGATTTCTCTTCTAATATGATTGAGGCAGCAAAGCAGCGTTCCATGGGATTTAAAAATATCAGATTCACTAAGGGGAACGCGTATGATACCAATCTAGCGTCTCACTCGGTTGATGTAGTATTAGCAAGGGCACTGATTCATCATCTTGATGACTTAGGTAGGTTCTTTGGCGAGGTGGCAAGAATACTGCGTCCGGGAGGATCTGTAATTATACAGGACCGTGTGCCAGAAGACATTCACCTGCCGGGTTCCCCAGAACATATACGCGGGTATTTCTTTGAGGTCTTCCCCAACTTAATGAAAATCGAAACCACTAGAAGACCATCAATCCACAAGGTAAACAGTGAATTAGATGGGGCCGGATTTACAATCACTGGTATCAAGCATTTTTGGGAGGTGCGGCGCTCATACCAGACGTTTAGGGAACTGTCAGACGAAATTATGGGACGTACCGGGCGTTCAATATTACATGAACTCAGCGATTCGGATCTGATTCGATTAACCGAGTTTATCGCAAGTCGGCTCGACGTTTCCCAGCCTATTACCGAGAGGGATCGCTGGACCATTTGGAGTGCGTCAAAACAATTGGTGGAAATCCAATTTTAGGATGTTGAATTTATATGACAGTGGCCAAACAATCGGCGGCTTTCAGTCCTACGCACATTGATGAAAGGGCAAATACTCCAGTCCTTAGTGACGTAAACCTGAGTCAAGAACGAACCACGTTTTTGGTCCTGCTCCACGGCGCTTTTGCCGGGTGGGGACATCTTGTCCACAAGCCAGGATACTCATACTTCGTCGAGAACGGTATTCCTGAAATTCAGAACTTTGACGTTATCCCTCCATATAGAAAACGAGGCGTGGGTTCACAACTGATCGATGCAATCGAAAGGTACGCTTTTCATTCATACGAGGTCATCGGGATTGGATTCGGATTGTACGCTGACTATGGCGCAGCACAAAGAATGTACGTGAAACGTGGTTACATTCCTGATGGCAAGGGGATTATGTACAAAAATATGCCGGTGGCACCGGGCAGTATGGTTCGTGCGGATGATGACTTGGCGTTGTTTCTAACAAAAGAAAGACCCCGACAGTAGTTTTCGACTTTCAGAGATTGTCCAAAAGGGCCGAGAGCCCTGCTTGCATCTTACCTCGGCCCTTTTCGGACACGCACTTCAAGCATGAGGGTGCACAAACCGAATATCGGCAGTACGGTTGCGACTGCATTTTTATGTGACAGCTGTTTCCATTTTTATCTGGCGCTACGGGCTGCATCTGTGTCCCAGTGGGCGTCGATGCCCGTGTGTCCTACAGATTCGGGGATGAAACAACGGTCTTCTCGCTTGCGCACGGTCTTGGCAATTCGCTGTTTGGGGTAATGATGGTGTCGCAGGCGGAAAAGATGGAAAAGCCATTCGCCAGCGTGAACTGGTGGGGACGAAGCAGGCATGCGGTATCCGTCAGGCAGCAGAGCTCATCTGATATCCGGCACACTTTTGGCATGGGGTCGACTATATGCATTTCGTGGAGAGAACTTCCACCCCGTCCCCCTGTGCGGTCAGCGCTTTATGCGCTGACCGGTCGTCTGCGTTTGCCGGTGTTGTGTCTGTTCTATCGGCCCGATCTGGTTGAGGTCGTACGGCGTAGCCTGGTACACGTAGTAATTGAGCCAGTTCGAGTACAGCAGGTAGGCGTGCGAGCGCCAGGTGTGCCGCGGACTCTGCGCCGGATCGTCGCCGGGGAAGTAGTTTTGCGGCAGCCGAATGTCCAGGCCGCGCTCGATGTCGCGCCGGTACTCGTCGTTAAGCGTTCCCGGATCGTACTCGGAATGACCTGTCACAAAGACCTGCCTCCCGTCGCGCCGGGCAGCCAGATAGACGCCGGCGACGGGCGATACCGCCGCGATCTCCAGTTCCGGCACCTGCACAATGTCCTGTGCCCGCGCTTCGGTGTGGCGCGAGTGGGGTGCGAGAAAACCGTCGTCGAATCCTCTGACGAGCGGAATCTGCGCGGTGATGTCGTGGGTGAAAACACCGAACATTTTCTCCTTGAGCGCGTGCTTCTCTATGCCGTAGTGATGGTAGAGGGCTGCCTGCGCTCCCCAGCAGATATGGAAGGTCGATGTGACATTTTCGCCGGTCCAGTCCATGATGTGCTGCAATTCACGCCAGTAGCCCACCTCCTCGAACGGCAGATGTTCGATCGGCGCGCCGGTGATGATCATGCCGTCGAAGTTCTGGTTCTCGATTTCCGGGAATGTCGTGTAGAACAGATCGAGATGATGTGGCGACGTGTTTTTCGACTTGTGCGACTCCATGCGCAACAGCGTGATCTCCACCTGCACCGGCGTGTTGCCGATCAGGCGCAGCAGTTGTGTCTCCGTGGTCTCCTTGATGGGCATCAGGTTCAGAATCGCGATTTGCAGCGGGCGGATATCCTGGTGAAACGCTCGGTGTTCGTCAATGACAAAGATGTTCTCTTGTTCCAGGACTGCTTTGGCCGGCAGTCCATCCGGCAGTTTGATCGGCATGCGCGTTCGACTCCTTTGACGGCCAAGGATGATGAAACCTTCATTATGTGTACGAAGCGGATGCAAATGATTATAGCATGCAATAGACTCCGACCTTACCGCGCGGCCATGCGCCCGAACAGCACCTCGGTTGTGCCGGAATTGCGTTTATCCGAGTCTTCTGCCATAGTGATTTGATGCACCCCATTTCCTTTTGGTGCAATGGGAAATGGACGATCCCATGTTCCCGGGGGATCGTCGTCATATCCGAAGGGGGATTCTTCGCTTGAAGGGGAGAGAGCCGATGGAAGATGGCATGAAAAAAAGCGCCGACAAGGAGCAAGAGACAACCCGGCAGGAATTGGCCGCCAAGACGTGCACCATCGACCGTCTGGTGACGGTGCGCTCCGATGTGGAGAAGGTCCTGGCGGGGCGCAAGACGGCGGTGCGGCGCAATGGACGGTATGCCGACCCCGGGGAAGTGATGACACTGTCCGGTCGCAAGTTCATCGTGGATCGCGTGTATGTCCAGACGCTCGGAGACGTGACGGAAGAGGACGCGCGGCGCGAAGGCCACGAGAGCCTTGACGCTTACAGACAGGCAATCCTGGCGATCCATCCCGGGATGCCCTGGCTGCCGGCCATGCGCGTGTGGGTGCACGAATTTCGCGCATTCCCCTGAAGGAGCGGTGAGACCATCCAAATTCACGCAACCGGACAACGGCGCATATAGTTCGGTCATAGCCTTGGATACTATATGCGGAGACGTGGTGACTGTATTGCGGGTTTGATCATTGCTTCCCGGTATGCGGCGAAGCGTACGGTGAAGCGGCGGCGGAAGACGGTGATCACGGGAGGGATGGCTCTGGACGAAAAGTGGCTGCGCTGGGCCAGGCAGATCCAGTCCATCGCACAGGCGGGCGCGACGTACAGCAAAGACCCGTATGACCTGGAGCGCTTTGCGCAACTGCGCGCGCTGGCCGCAGAGATGTTCAGCGCCCTGTCGCACAGTGAACAGGATGAGATGCGGGCCATCCTGGCCGCGGAAACGGGCTACCTGACCCCCAAAGTGGACGTGCGCGCCGTGGTGTTCCGGCAGGACAAGCTTCTCTTTGTCCGCGAGACGCAGGACGGGCGTTGGTCGTTGCCCGGCGGCTGGGCCGATGTCGGCGACACGCCTGGGGAAGCGGCGGCGCGCGAGGTGCTGGAAGAAACGGGCTATACGGTGCGTCCGGCAAAATTGTTGGCCGTGTTTGACAAGTCGCGCCACCACCCGGCGCCCGCCATGTGGTACACTTATAAGCTGTTCATTCGCTGCGAATTGATCGGCGGCAATCCCCGGGGCAGTACGGAAACGGACGCCGTGGCGTTTTACGGCCGCGAGGAGCTGCCGGAACTCTCCGAGGACCGGGTCACGCCGGCGCAGGTGGAGCGCATGTTTGCTCATCTGCACGATCCGGATCTGCCGGCGGACTTTGACTGAGTTAGACTTGGTTTGACTGGGTTTGATCGAGGGGCAGTCCGGCAAGAACACTTTTCACCCGTGCAGCAGGGCGCAAACTCGCTTGGAACAGGGGATAAACAGGCTTCAATCAGGCGAGTGATCGTCTTCTCACTCGCCGTTTTCATGCGGCGCGGCGCGTTGCAGCTTTCTTTCCAGCCTGGCAAGGCGCCGCTCATGGCTGCCCGGCCCGTGGAATTTTGTGTCACGGGCTTCCGGGCCATGGCTTTCAAAGTGGCGGCGGTGCGCCGTCCTGCGCAGCATGGCCTCTTTCCGGCTGTGCGCGGCGGACGCCCTGCGCGCGTAGTGCAGCGCTTTTTCATAGTCGCGCAGTCCGTGCTCGCACAATTTGGCCAGTTCGACGTACAGTTCCTCCGGGATGTGGGGGAGTTCGCGCAAGCATTCCTCCCATGCGGCCAGTGCGCGCGCCCACTGTTTGCGCCGTTTCAGGACGTAGCCCAGCGCGAATTTCGCCTCCGTGGAAAGGGCGTGTCCGCTCTGTGCCACAGACTGGTAGCCGACGATGGCACAGTCGTCCTGCCCGAGCGCTTCGTACCAGCGGGAAAGCTGCATCCGTTCGGGAATCGTTGTCGCCGCCTGCTGCCAAAAGCGCTGCACCAGGCGGGACAGGTGGATGTACAGCGTCACGAGCGAGAGCACATCGAGTTCGTTGTGCCGCAGGACACCGGCGACGGCGTCCGGATCGCCGGATCTCAGGTATTCAAAATACAGCAGGGGAGCCATATGCCCCGGCGTGTCCTGTCCGCGCCGGACACCCAGTTTTGCCTCCTCGATGACAGACAGGCGGCACGACGGCAGATCGTCCCGCCACAGTCTCCGCGCCGCATGCATCAGGTCGTGGTGGATAAACGACGGCATTTCGGGAGCCGCGCCGCCAAGGAGTGTGAGCCGCGTCTTGACCTGTGGCCAGTCAAACGATTTGCCGTTGAACGTGACGAGCCGCTTTGCTCCTCCGATATCCTGGATGAACGATTGATACAGCGCGCGTTCCGCCGCGGGAGAAGGCAGAAAGTGCTGGCGCACGACGACCGCATCCGGTTGCACCCGGCAATAGCCCAGCAAAAAGATGGCATTCCCCGTCCCGCCGTTCAATCCGGTGGTCTCCGTGTCGAAAAACAGCCAGTCTTCAGGCGCCGTCCCGGCGCCGGACAGCGGGTGGCGGAGTTCGGGATTATTCCAGAGCGCCAGGATGTCCGCAAATTGGGAAAACGCATACTGTCCGTGTCTGTGAGTGAGGGGATAGCGCACTTCGCGCACCATCACGCAGGCGTCGGCAAATACGGCGGGCGCCGTCTGGAAACGGCTCCACTTGTCCTGATGGGAGATGGGTTGAACCTGCGATGCTGCATCTGAGGGCCGGACGGGCGCTGCGGTGTCCTGCGCGGCCGCCGCGGCGGTTCGCGCCGCTTCATGGACCAGTTGCGGGCGCAGGCGCGCCAGTTTGTCCTTAATGGACATGGCGCATACCTTCGCGCGCGGCCTGCGTCTCTTGCGCGGCCTGCGTCTCTTGCGCGGCCTGCGTCTCTTGCGCGGCCTGCGTCTCTTGCGCGGCCTGCGTCTCTTGCGCGGCCTGCGTCTCTTGCGCGGCCCGCGTCTCTTGCTCTGCCTGCGTCTCTTGCTCTGCCTGCGTCTCTTGCGCCGCCTGCGTCTCTTGCGTCTCCTGCGCGAATTTCGGCGTTTCCCGGCCAAATTCCTCTGCGGCGAACCGGGCGAGCGCGAGCGCGGCCTCTTTGCTTCCCTGATCGGATTGCCCCACGCAGGACGGACAGCCTGCCTCGCACGGGCAGTCATGAATGAGTTGCAGCGCCCGCGCGAGCAGCGGACCGATGTCGTAAAACGCCTGCTGGGCGAGACCGACGCCTCCGGGATAACGGTCGTACAGGAAGATCGTCGGCCTGCCGGAATGAACGGCCTTGCGCTGGGCGACGACGCGCAGGTCGCTCGGATCGCACAGGACAAACAGCGGGGCCACATGCTGCAGGACCACCGCCAGGCCAGTCAGGCCCCGTTCGATGTCCGCCTGGCCGGATTCTGCGAACCAGGCTTCCGGGAAGCCGATCCACGCCGCGTCCGTGTGCAATTCTTCCTCCGGGAGATGGATGGGACCCGAACCGATATTTTCGTGTGTGCCGAACTTGATCTTTTTGAATATCGTGGCCATCGCGTGCACGGCGACCTCACCGTAGCCGCAGACGATGTCTCCGCCGGTCTGGCGCGCGCCGTTCTCCATCAGAACCTGAAGTTGCACGGCGAGATTGGCGTCGGTGTAGTAGTCCGTCCGGACTTCGCGGACGAACGCCTTCTTTTCCGCATAATCGAGTTTCTCCACCTGGAACTGGACGCCCTGATGCAGGTAGATCGCCTCCTCGTGCAGCAGGGTGAGCGCGCTGAAGCGGTCCATCTCGCCGATCGCGCGTTCCGCCCCCCGCTCGGAAATGTCCACGATGACGACGTTCTCCTGCGACGCCGAGCGCAGGCTGACGGCGTTTGCGGGAAAGGAATCGTTCATCCAGTACCATTTGCCCCGCGCGTGGTGCAGAATCTGTTCCTCGGTCAGAAATTCGAGAATCTCTCCAATCTCGGCTGCGCCGAAGCGGTCTCCTTCCGCAAACGGCAGTTCATAGGCCGCGCACTTCAGATGGTCGACGAGAATGATGAGGTTGTCCGGATTGATCCGGGCGGTTTCCGGACTGCGTCCGAACAGATATTCTGGATGGTGCATGAGGTACTGGTCAAGCGGCGTGGATGTGCCGACGAGCACGACCGCGGACTCGCCCTGCCGTCTTCCCGCCCGTCCGGCCTGCTGCCAGGTGCTTGCGACGGATCCCGCGTAGCCCGTCATCACGCAGACCTGCAACTGCCCGATGTCCACCCCGAGTTCCAGCGCGTTGGTGCTGACGACGCCCATGATTTCGCCGTTGCGCAACCCCTGTTCGATTTCGCGCCGCTCCGAGGGGAGGTAGCCTCCCCGGTAACCGCGGACGGCCTTCGGGCCGAGCCTGCGATTGATCCGCTCCTGCAGATAGGTCAGCAGGATCTCCACGCGCACCCTGCTGCGCGCGAAGAGAATGGTCTGGATGCCGTTTTCCAGGAAATGCGCCGCGATGTCGCGCGCCGTGAGCGTGGCGCTGCGGCGGATGTTCAGTTCCGCGTTGACAAGCGGCGGATTGTAGAACACGAAGTGCTTGGTTCCTGCCGGGGCCCCGTTGTCGTCGACCAGTTCGACAGGTTCTTCGATGAGCTTTTGCGCCAGTTCGCGCGGATTGGCGATCGTGGCGGACGTACAGATGAATTGCGGCTTGCTGCCGTAGAAGGCGCAGATCCGCTTCAGGCGGCGGATCACGTTGGCCACGTGACTGCCGAACACCCCGCGGTAGGTGTGCAGTTCGTCGATCACCACATACTGCAGGTGTTCGAAAAACGACACCCACTTCGTGTGGTGGGGAAGGATGGCCGAGTGCAGCATGTCCGGGTTTGTGATGACGATGTTGCCCGCCTGCCGCACCAGTCGGCGGATGTTTGCCGCCGTGTCGCCGTCGTACGTCTCCGCCTTGACCGCTAGTCCGGCCTGGCGCACCAGGCTGTGTAATTCCGTCCGCTGGTCTTGCGCCAGTGCTTTTGTCGGGAAGAGGTAGAGCGCGCGCATCTGTGCATCTTCGGACAGCGACTGAAGGACCGGCAGGTGGTAGCACATGCTCTTGCCGGAAGCGGTGGGCGTCACGGCGACAATGTTCCGGCCGGCGCGCGCCAGGCGGAAGGATGCCGCCTGGTGTGTGTACAGATTTGCGATGCCGCGTTCTTCGAGAGACTGCCGGATGCGGCCGTCGAGGTCGGACGGGAAAGAGGCGTACCTCGGCCGGCGCGGCGGGATCGTCTGCCAGTGGGTGATGTTCCGGCGCACCCGCTCGTCCGTCTGAAACTGGCCAAGCAATGTGGCCAGGCTGTGTTTTGTTCGCATGGGCATCTCCCCGGAAGCTATCTTGCGGATGGATGTCGTTTTCTTGGATCTGGTTCTCAGTCTACGGCCATTCTATCCTATTTTGCGCATGGAAAGCGCCGCCTCACAAGAGAAGGTGCGGGGGACAATTATCTGGAAAATATATTCCGGCACGAGTAGATGGTTGGCCAAGCGGCAACAAGGGGAGAAAACACGAAGGAACGGCCACGGCAGCCACCGCAGAGACCGTTCCAAATCCACGGAGGGAGATTTGCGCGGACCAAATTCAGCCACAATGGGGATGAGGACAGCCAGTACGGCTACTACAATCCACACCATCACATGAATCGACTGCGTCAATAGTCCAGATATCGGCACGGTCTGAAGTCCACCGCTTGGTTGAATACCGATCGGTCCATGGTCCATCCATAACGTCAGTCCCCCGAAGATGGCGGGACCTAACGCGTTGCCGACATTGCGTGCAAAGTTGAACAGAGCTGTATCAACGCCGATCTCGCTCTCTGAAGCCATCGTTTGCACCTCCCAGAGTGCTCCGATGATGAGATGTCCCGTGCCAAATCCGAGCAGTCCCCCACCTGCCGCCAAGCCAATGATTTGCCATGCGCGCGCGCCCTGCCCGGAACACGCCAACAGTCCCAAAATCATCAAGGCAAGTCCGATGCTCGCCATAGGGCGTCCCCCTATTCTCGCAGATCGTCGGCCAGCCGCCATGCTGCCGAGCGCCCATCCGGCGGGAATGGGTAGCAGGATCAGTCCGGACACGGCCGGAGGAAAATTCATCGCGCTCTGTGTCAACAGGGAGATCATCGTTACAGTCGCATAGAGAACCGCGCTGGATATGGCTCCCGCGACCAAGAGGCGCACGGTTGTCGATTCTCGGAACTTGAAAAGCGGCAACAGGGGATCGCTTGCGAGACTCTCTGTTTTCCAAAAGAGAACACCGCTGATTCCTCCCACGACGACCGCCAACAGTGCCGGCCAATCCAGACCTGCGCCAAAAACCGTCGGTGTCATGAGCCATGTGGACATAAGGAGACTCAGCCAGAGCGTACCCCAAAAGTCAAAGGGTTTTGATGTCGAATCCTTCCTGACTTCGTTTCGATTTTCCAACGAACGGACCAAACTCATTGCGATCAAGAACAAAGGGATGTTCACCAGAAATATCAATCGCCATTACCCCGTTTGCGCAAACAGGCCGCCGACTACTGGTCCGAGCACGGCTGCGATTCCCCACATTGCGCTCTGCGTCCCGAGCCCCTTCGCCCTCTCGGGACCCGTAAATGCCCGGCCGATCACGATAAGACCCACAGTAAAGATTCCGCCCGCGCCGATGCCTTGAAGGATCCGAAATCCGATCAACACGCCAATGCTCTCCGCCGCTGCGCAGCCGAGTGATCCCACCGCGAAAACGCCGAGAACCACCGTATATAAGCGCGATGGCGGAATAAGGTCGGAGAGTTTCCCAAACACAGGTGTTGCGACTGCTGTTGCAGCCATAAAGCTGGCCAGCATCCAGGGATAAAAGTTCAATCCGGACAGATCGCGCGCGATGACAGGTCCTGCGGTAGCAACAACCGTGCCATCCAAGGCTGCTAAAAAGGTGGCCAGGAGAACAGCCATTTGAGTCCGTTTGCGAGCCATAGATATCCTCCTGCCTTCGTGAGATCCTCTTG